>JADGDK010000127.1 GCA_016744895.1 Campylobacterales bacterium
TTTTAGTGCAATCCCCTCATAACCCATATCAAATGTTGGTAAAAGTCCAATTGTTCCTTTTAATGTTTCATCTATTCTAAATGTACGTACAATCTCTTGCCCAACAACTTTTATCTTCACTTCATCACCGTCTTTTACTTTTGCTGCAACAGCAAATTGTTTTGAGCCTACTAAATCATTATTACTCTCTAAATGTTCACAGATATTTGTAAAAACATTTTTTTGATTGTTTGGATTACTCAAATAAAGTACAACACCATCAAAACTTTCGATATCTTCAACTTCTTCAAGTGCATTTGTCGTTTTAACAGTTTTATCTGTCAGTTTGTATCCTCTATGCTCTTCTCCTAAAACATCAAAGTTATTTGGTAACGTATCAAAATCTTGTGCTTTATACCCTTTAGATGAAGGAAGTTCAGGGGTATAATCTATCGTATATCTTTTATTTAAACCTAAATTATTCGCAATGTCATTCAGACAAAATCCCTCAAAATGAAGTGCTACATTTGTTGGAACAACTTTTTTATTTAAGTTCGTAAAAGTACCCTCTTGTTGATTCAAAGCTGGTATATTTACATCACCCATATCCTCTAAAGCACTTAAAATAAAATCTCCAGTATTGTTATAGCCTATAACCTTCTCTCCAATACTTTCATCTAAATCACAGATAAGAGCAACACCAAGTGTATTTACCGATGGTGGAATGATCGTAACATCAAAGTTTCCGTATTTTTCTATAAGCCCTAACATTTTTGCAATATTTTCAGCATTTGGGTGTGCGTAAAGATCAGATCCTACAACAAAAGAAAAACGACTTTTTTTAGCCATCTTCTTTTTCATACGTTCTATCTCTTCTTCTCCGATATTACTCTCTGCACTCAAATACCCATCATCAAGTTCATCAAAATACTCAGCTACCTCTTTTGGAAGATCTGCACCATTTAAAATCTCTTTTGCTACAAGTGCCATAACAGCATCTTCACTTCCAGCTTCATATTTCATAAGCTGCGTCACAATGTTTTGAATTGAAGCATCTTCCATTGCATGCATATAGATAATTTGCGATTTATTTTTCTTTGATGATTGGTTAATCCTAAATTTCAGTCCTGGACTATCAGTTGCAATTCTAGTGCCAAATACAACGATATATTCGCTATCTATGATGCCTTCACTTGTCCCTTTATAAATCATGTTTCCAGAAGTTGATGCAAATGCTTGTAAGAATTTTTGATATCTATAGGCTTCATTATTCACCAATTTATATCCATGAAGCTCTTTTAATTTTTGTAAAATCAAAGCTTCTTCATTGGTTATCATTGAATTAAATCGTATCGTATCACTTGTTTTAAATGCTTCTAAAACTTTCTGCATATCTTCAGTAGAGTTAGAACCACTGTTTTCAAAATCATACCCATATCTACACAACCCACTAATACTCTCATGTTCAAAGTCACTTCTCACGCGATAAATCTTTCCTCTTTTTACTTCATAATAGATAAGATTTGCCAATGAAGAGTGTACACATGATGCTGGAATTCGATTTAATTCCCAAGCATTTGTATTATAGGTAAAGTCTTTATCTGCAAGCGCTCCTACAGGACATACAGCTGCACACTCACCCCAATCTACATTTAAATCATCTTTTTTAACATTCATAATAGTTGAGTTATATCCACCAGGGCTGATTTGTAGTGCTTCATCACCAACAATTTCATTACTCACTCTTACACATCTTTCACACATAATACAAAGATATGGGTCATATGTAACATTACCCCAATCTTGAATTTCTCTTTGTTGATCTCTAATACTAAAGTTTTGACTAGAAACATTAAACTCTAATGTTTTATTTTGTAAATCACACTCTCCACATTTTGGACATGTACCACATTGTAGAGGATGATTTACATCATAAAGCTTCATGATGTTTTGTCTCTGCTTGTACAACGTTTCAGAATTAGTCTGAACCTTAATTCCTTCAACAACACGTTCTTGACAACTTAATACTGGATCATCCATACCATCTATATCAACAACACACATTCTGCACGATGCAATTGGTTTTACTTTTGGTAGATAACACATAGTTGGAACATAAAAACCATTTCTTCTGGCTGCTTGTAAAATAGTCTCATTTTTAAATGCTTTGACTTTTTTACCATCAATTTCTAATGTTATCATCTGTTCAGTTTTACTCATATTACACCGCCACCATTGCTATATAGTAACATCTCATGCATCGGCTTGCTTCATTTACTGCTTGCTCTTGCGTGAATCCAAAGTTGACTTCATCTTGACGTGTTTTTCTATATTCTGTATCTAGTTTTTCACTCACTTCTCTAGGAAGTCCTGCTACCCAACCACCAACTTTCTCTTTTTTATCATAAACTTTAAGTCGTCTTAAATGATCTTCCATGATCTCTTCATCTAATAGATCTAATTTACCTGTATGAACATAACGACTCATAACAGATGCCGCACGTTTAGCTTGACCAACTGCATTTACAATTGTCATCGGACCATATTCACAATCACCTGCGGCAAAAATACCTGGACGACTTGTTTGGTATGTTTTACCATCAGTGAGTATCGTTCTCCAACTTGTACTTTCTAACGCCCACTCTTGCGGTAAATATGCAAGATCTGCATCTTGAGAAACTGCAGGGATAAGATAGTCACAATCTATATCATAATCATCACCCTCAATTTTCACTAACTGTGCACGACCACCATCTGGGTCAGGTACGAGTTCAAACATATTTACTTTTACTTTATTAAGAACATTATCTTCATCATATATCTCTTCAATTGCAGAATGAAATACAAACTCAACACCTTCTTCTACAGCTTCGTGGTACTCTTCATAACTCGTGTTTCTAATAATTGTCTTTTCATCTCTACGATAAAGCATAACAACACGTTCTGCACCTGCTCTGATAGAACATCTTACAACATCCATAGAAGTAAAACCACCACCAACACAGACTACAGTTTTTCCTGTCAAATCAACATGCTCTGCTAAATCCCATTTAACACTGAGGTTAACCTGATCTAAAAATGGAATCGCTGGCCAATAACCTTCCATGTCAGTTCGCTCATTTTCAGCTCGTACTTTTTTACTGATTCTTGTACCCGAAGCAAGTAAAATAGCGTCATACTCTTTTTCAAACTCTAAAAGCATTTGGGCAGTAACTTTAGTATTTAAGATAAACTCAACACCTTCTAATGCACCAATAGCTTCTATATCTTTATAGTATTTATCATAAGGCATTCTATACTCTGGGACACCAACGGCAACTTCACCACCTAAAACCGGTAACTCTTCAAACACGTCACATGCAACACCTTCAAGTGCTAGATAGTACGCACCAGCAAGTCCAGCAGGTCCAGCACCAACAATTGCAACTTTTTTACCATTTAATGGTTTCTGCTCTGTTGGATATAAAAATTCTAAATCATGATCAGTCTCATAATCAGCACCAACACGTTTAAGTTCCATAATCGAAATTGCTTCATCAAGATTTGCACGTCTACACTCATCTTCACAAGGATGAGGACAAACCCTACCACAAGTATGTGCTAATGGCATAGTTTGCTTTGTAGCCTTTAAACTATCTGCAAATTGTAAATCCCTAACACCTTCAATATAGGCAGGAATATCAACATGATCTGGACAGGCATCCATACAAGGAGCTGTTATTTTTGCGATATAATTAATATCTTTATTATCATAATCTGGAGATTTTTTTTGATTTACTATCAAATCAGTTATCTCGTTTGAAAAATATTCGAGAATGTTCAGAAGTGGAACAGGAACAGTCCTACCAATTTCACATTTACTGGTTTTCATCATCGTTTCAGAAATCTCTTTGAGATGTGAAACATCAGCTTCACTTCCCTCACCACGAGCAATTTTGTCAAACAGATCATAAAGGATTCTTCCACCCCATCGACCTGGTGCACATCGCCCACATGCTTCAGAATAAATTTGATATTGCGCTGCATACTCTGCACCTGCTTTTATCACATCTACACCATTATCAAAGACAACTAATCCATTCCAACCGATAAATATTTTTGAGCTTTTATCTCCATCATAAGAGGCAGGTACTTTGAATGCTGACTCTTGCCAATCATCCTTTGCGACATTTCTATTGTCGATAAATTCACCCTGCCAGGTGGAGAAAAGAACTTTACTCAACTGCTTTTCCTTTTAACTACCAACGTCCAATCCACTTCATTGAATTTGATAGAGTTTAAAACATCATGTCCCAAATCTTTCATTAAATCTGCACTCTTTTGAACCGATGTAAAATCTCCTACTTCGAATAAAAAGATAATCACTTCCCCAGGTTTTGCCTCTTTTTCGATAACTTCAGTCATTCTGTCATAAAAATTATCTTTATGCTTTCTTAAATCATATCTTTCCATAACTTCCCCTATCTATCAATTTCGCCAAATACGATATTTAAGTTACCAATAATGGTTACTACATCCGCCAAATAAGTCCCTGGAAGCATTGTCTGCAACAGACTTGTATGCCAAAAACTTGGTGCTCTCACTTTGAGTCTATATGGATATGGATCACCCTGCGAGTTGATATAAAATCCTAACTCACCTTTTGGTGATTCAGTTGCACAATACACTTCCCCAACTGGTGGTCTCATACCTTGCGTCACTAAAACAAAATGCTGCATCAAAGAGTAGTTATCTGTCATAAGTTGCTCTTTTGGAGCTGAGATAAACTCAGGAACTGCTGCCATCAAACCATGTTCTGATTGTCTATACATTGGAATCAATTGGTGTAATATCTTCACACATTGTCTCATCTCTTCCATATACAGTTTATATCTTCCGTAACTATCATTTCTATCAGCAACTGGAACTTCAAATTCTATCTCATCATATAATTCATAAGGTTCTTCTTTTCTAATATCCCAAGCAACCCCACTACCACGGAGGGTCGCACCTGAACAACCCCAATTTTTAGCCTCTTCTTTTGTGAGCATTCCCACATCTTCAAGTCTCATTTTCCAAATTCTATTTTGGTCAAGTAATGCTTCATAATCTTTAATATCATTTGGAAATTTTGTGATAAATGCAGCTAACTCTTCAATCCAACCTTGAGGTAAATCTAAAGGTACACCACCAATTCTAACAGCAGAGTGTGTCAATCTTGCGCCACAATAATCTTCCATCAGATCCATAGCAAATTCACGCTCTCTAAAACAGAAAAGGAAAATACTCATCGCACCAACATCAAGTGCATGTGTTGCAAGCCAAAACAGATGAGAAATAATACGATTAAGTTCAAGTAACATCATTCTGATAACCATAGCACGTCTAGGAATTTCACCCTCGATATCCAAAAGTCTTTCCACAGCTAATGCAAATCCATAGTTGTTTGCAGTTGCAGCAATATAATCCATACGATCTGTTGTAGGTAGATATTCATTGTATATCATGTTCTCTGCCATCTTCTCCATACCACGATGTAAATATCCTACATCTGGAGTCGCTTTGACAACCATTTCACCATCAAGCTCAAGAATCAGACGAAGCTGACCATGTGCTGAAGGATGCTGTGGTCCAAAGTTGACAATCATATGATTATCTTCACGTTCAAATACTAAGTTCTCATAAAATGGTTTTAATCTATTAGGAGTCTGCATTCTTACTTCCTATTCTTTAATGTTTTTTGTTTATCTTTTGTGAATCGTGTGATAAATGTTACACCACCCTCTTCTTGGAACTCAGAAAAGTCTGTTTTTGCGTTTGATGCTTTTGCGCCATATGCAACTTCTGAACCCACTCTTGCAAAGTTTTTCGTATCTTTTTGATCTACACGTTTTGTATCCCTAATTTCAGGGCCAACAACTGCACGATGCTCTTTTCCAAAAATAGTATCTATCTCGTACCAACTTGCCGCTTCATCACCAATAAGTGGATAAGTTTTAAGCAATGGATGACCTGTCCAATCATCTGGCATAATAAGTCTTTTCATGTATGGATGGTTATTTGCGACAATTCCAAACATATCATACATCTCTCTCTCAGCCCAATCTGCACTCTTAAATACATCTACAATACTCTCAACGGCATCACCATTGTTGATAAAAAACTTTACTCTTAATCGTTTTCTTTTCGTCATTGAAAGCATTTGATAAAAAATCTCAAATTGATTTGATTTAGCCAACCAATCAATCGCTGATAATTCACTAAGAAAATCATACTCTAACTCATCTCTTAAATGTTTCATAACTTCTTTAATATCATTAGCTTCAACAAAAAGAACCATTTGCCCTTTTTGAATATATGATTTACCAATCTTAAACTTCTCTTTTAAGCTTTTAAGATCCGCAGCAAATACTTCATCCGAAGATACTTTCTCTTGAGGAACTTGAGGTGCTTTAAAAAATCTATCACTATAATAAGCTTTTGCCTGTACATTTTGTTTGTCTGTATATGCTCTCATTACACTAGCCTCTTTGGTTTTGCTTTTTGAAATGCACTCTGTTTTCTAATCTTCTTTTGAAGCATCATAAGTGCATATTGAAGTGTTTCTGGTCTTGGCGCACAACCAGGAAGATAAATGTCAACTGGAATAATTCTATCAACACCTTGAACTGTTGCATAAGTGTTGAACATACCACCCGTATTTGCACAACTTCCCATACTAATAACCCATTTGGGTTCTGCCATTTGATCATAAAGTCTTTTTATAAACTGCGCATGTTTTTTAGTTAATGTTCCAGCAACGACCATAACGTCAGCCTGTCTTGGAC
>JADGDK010000128.1 GCA_016744895.1 Campylobacterales bacterium
AAAGGTGAGCCATTTGAAGTAACTGTTAAAATGGGTAATGAATATACGCATCCAGATGATTTTGATCACTATATCGAGTCAGTAACATTATTTAATGGTGAGACACAATTAGCAAAAGCGAGTTATGTTCCTGGAACTTTAGGAAATACTAAAGCGCATAATACTACAACATTTACAATCATCCCAACAGGTAAAAAATTGAACCTTGTTGCACATGGTTACTGTACTAAACATGGTATCTGGGAAGGTACTCCTGTAGAAGTAGCAGTCGCTGAATAATTTTTAAGAGGTAACTTTTATAGGTTACCTCTATCTTCTTCCACTTTCTCAACACCCTTTAACATAAATTTTTTTTACATTTTACCGATTTAGGTTATATACCCCCTAGTATAAGGTAATTGTATGAGAAAAACGTTTTTATTATTTTTTACTTTACTCTTTTGCGCAGATATATTATATGCACAAGAGAAAAAAACAACGATGCACTTTGCATATTACATGCCTTCTATGATAAATGTCAAAGGTAAAGATGTCAAGATTAGTCTTGGTTTTTGGGCACAAGAGTTGGCTGATGTAGTCAATGTGGATATTAAAAATCACTTTTATAAAGATATTGATAAATTAAGAGCGGATATAGAAGCTAAAAAAGTAGATATGGTCTCTGCTTCACATCTAATATTTGCAACTGAGCTTAATAGTGATCTTTTTCAAGATGGATTTGAAACGGTTACTAATGATGAGAAGAGCAATAATAAATTGTTACTACTGACACACTATGACAGTTCAATAGACTCTCTTAAAGCGCTTAAAGGCAAAAAAGTTGCCAGAATTAAAAATCATGATATGGAAAAACTTTATATTGATACACAATTAAAAAAAGCACAAAAACAAATTTCTGATAGATACTTTGGTAAAAATATTTATGTTAAACAGTATAGCAAAGCAATTTTAAAACTCTTTTTTAAAAAGGTTGATGCTGCTTTTGTCACACAATCATCTTTTGACTTAGCCGCAGAGCTAAATCCCCAAATCAAGAAAAAATTACGTGTATTAGAGAGTGCGGATCTTCATTTAAAAAGTTTTGCACTTTTTCGCAAAGGTGTAGAACAAGAAAAAATAGATATTTTCTTCAAAGAAGCATTAAGACTACATGAGAGTCAAAGAGGTAAGCAGATCTTAACAGTGTTCAAGGCAGATCGTATCAAAAAGAGTGATATTAATGATCTAAAATCAGTACGTGCACTTTATAACGAATATTTAGCATTAAACAAATAAAAGGATTTTAAGTGAAAAAAATAGTATTGATAAATGGAATATTGAGTTTTATTACAGTACAAACACTCTTTTGTGCAGAGCATTTAAATAAAACGATAACACTTGAAGAAGCGATAGAGGTAGCACTTAAAAGTAGTGAAAAAAGTACAATATCAAAATATGATTTACAGATTGCAGAGGTACAATACAAGCAAGCAATGTCTGCAAATTTTCCCTCACTAGATCTTGAAATTGCAGCGGTTAAAAGAGATGAAGATATTATCAATATTACACAAGGTCAATTTACATTACCAGATAGTATGTCATCAATACTTGGAGGTGTTGCAAGAGAGCAAATGGAAGCTCAAGTTACTGCTGAAGTCGCCAAACAAGTAACTGCACAAGCTACGGCTCAAGGTGCACCTTTGAGTGTCGAACAAATAGCTGTCATACAACAAGGTGTCACTAACCAAGCTAGTGCGCAATTTTCTACAACTGACTTAAATATGATTCCTTTGAATTTTGAGAGTAAAGTTTTTGGTGATGAGACTGTAAAAGGTTCTTTAAAGATGACTTATCCTCTTTATACAGGAGGTAAGATATCAGCACTTCAAAAGCAGGCAAAACTTGGTATCCAGATTGCAGGTGAAAAAGATAAAAGAACTAAACAAGAGATTATTTTTGATATTAAAAAGTATTATCATGGTGTACTTTTAGCTAAAGGGGTAGCACGGCTTTTAGATGATACATCGCAAAGAATGGAGCTTTTAAATGATCTTACAAAAGAGCTTTATGAAGGTGGTAGTGAGAATGTCAAAAAAACTGATTATTATCGTACACAGTTAGCATCTTCAATGCTCAAAGCAATCTCTACAGAAATGAACTCTAATGCTAAACTTGCAAAATCAGCACTTGTTTTTGCTATGGGTATTGATCCCAAAAGTAAACTTTCGTTGCAAAATATAAAAGCTGATATAGCTACATTACAATCACTCAGTTACTTTATGCAAGAAGCATACAAACATAATTCAGAACTTGTAACATTAACCAAAGCTTTAGAAATTTATGATGCGAAGGTGGATGAAGCTAATAGTGAATATAAACCAAATGTGGCACTTTTTGGCTCTTTAGATAAGGTAAATAATAATTATGATGGTGGAATGTCCAATGATCAAAATGATAACTCTTGGACTGTAGGAGTAGGGGCATCATGGAACCTTTTTAATGGTTTTAGAACAAGCAATGAAGTAAGTGAGGCAAAACTCAATAAATTAAAACTCAAAGAACAGCACAACATGCTTAAAAATGGACTTGCACTTCAAGTTAAAAAAGCCTATTTTGATAATGTAAGTAATCGTAAGCAAGTAGAGATACTTAAAAATACTGTTCAAACTGCTGCAGATAATAGAGACTTGAATACCAGAGCGTATCAAGCAGATATGGCTGAGACCAAAGATGTAGTTGAAGCACAGATTACAGAAGCACAGATTACCGCAAAATATTTGAAAGTACTTCATGATAAAGCACTTAGTAGTGCAAATCTTGATTTGATTATAGGTAGATAAAAGGATAAATCATGAGATGGTTTTTTATACTTACTATAATGATTATTTCCTATACATGTGTATATGCTTCTGATGAAAGAATAGCTATTTTAGCTGAAGGTCAAGAAGAAGTAGTCAAAACAAAAGATGCAAAAATTGCTATTAAGATGTGGCTTAAAGAGATTGCAACTAAAGATTATAAAGGTGAGCTAGATATAAGTTATTATGAATATAAAAAAGATGCAATGAAAGATTTTTTTGATGCAAAAATACAATTTTTATCACTTAGTTCTTTAGTCTATTTACAAGAGAGAGATAAAATAGAACAGCTGGTTAAAAAAAAGTATTCATTTATAGCACCTAAAGAAGACTATGTAAGTTATGTACTTGTTGTTCCTAAAATGAAGAATATTAAAAGTCTCAAAGCTTTAAAAAATAAAAAGATCTCTATGCAAAATGGAGAAGCATTTAAACAATTTTATATTGATAATTTACTGCTGGAAAATAACTTTCCAGAACATCAAAAGTTTTTTACAGAAGTAGCGCGTTATAAAAGTCATTCAAAATCACTTTTAAAGCTCTTCTTTGGAAAAGTTGATTCCTCTATCATTCCACGACATGTATGGGATATGATGTGTGAAATGAATCCACAAATTAATAAAAAATTAGTCATACTCCATGAATCCCCCAAAATTTTTGTACCTAGTATGGTATTGATACATAAGTCTATGGATCCAAAACTTATAGATCTACATACGCTTAATGCAAAAAATATAGATAATATAGCACGAGGAGATCAAATTTTAACACTTTTAAAGGCTGATCGGTATATTCCAATTGATAATGATTTTTTGTCGCCAATGGTGGAATATTATGAAAAATATCAAAAGTTGAGAGTGAAAAAATAATGACCAAAAAAGTCTCTTTTTTTGATATGTATAAAAAGAAAATTTTTAGACATATCTTTTTTTCATTTATTTTTAGTTTAATGTTTTTACTTTTAATTTATGGTCTATTTACATTTCCAAAGCAAAAAGAGTCGCTGTTTGAAGCGATGTATCTACAGGCAAAAACGTTGTCGAATTCTATCTCATTGGTATGTGCAGATGCCATGGTCAATGAAGATGATAGTTTTGTTATTGAACACAATATGGCAGTTATCAAAGATGATCCTCATATCTATACCATTACAGTATCAAAAAGTGATGGAGTGATTTTAGAAGCACAAAAAGATAAATGGAATATGCCTGAAACCTTAGATCCAAAACTTCAGGTATTTCAAAAAAAAGAGGAAACATATCAAATCATATACTCTTCAACAGTAGATAAAAATGTATTTCACTATACTATGCCTATTATGATCTCAGGGATAGAGTGGGGTTGGATACATATGGATTTTGCACTTGATCAATATTATGAAAGTCTTGATAGTGCATATATGTTCTTTTTCTATTTGACATTAGGTTCTATGTTGGTAGTATTTTTTGTCTCATATCTTTTATCACGTTATATTTTGATACCAATTTTAGAATTAACTTCTACTTCCAAAAAGGTATCAAAAGGTGATTTATCAGCACAAGCGGCTATAGGTAGGGATGATGAAATTGGTGAATTTGCTAAAGATTTTAACAGTATGATACAGACGCTTTCTGAATCAGAAAAAGCACTTAAACAATCTCATGATGAATTGGAAAATAGAGTAGAAGAGCGTACATTTGCTTTAGCAGAAAAATCATATGAACTTGAAGAACTTAATAGAAATCTTGATCTTCGTGTTCAAAAAGAGAGTGAAAAAAGTCGTCAAAACGAGCAACTTCTGATACAGCAGTCTCGTCAAGCTGCCATGGGAGAGATGATAGGAAACATTGCCCATCAATGGAGACAACCACTCAATGCTTTAGGACTTGTACTTCAAAATATACATTTTACCTATCAGATGGATGATTTGAATGATGATTTTATGGATCAGTCTGTAGCAAAAGGGAAAATGTTGACAACAAATATGTCAAAAACTATTGATGATTTTAGAGACTTTTTTAAACCCAATAAACTAAAAGAGACTTTTTCCTTAGACAAATCAATCCAAAAAACTGTTGAATTGATTGAAGCGAGTTATAAGAGTAGCAGTATTGAGGTTATATCTTATTTAGAAGAGAATGTAGAGATTAATGGCTATCCAAGTGAGTTTTCACAAGTTGTTCTTAATATTCTTTCTAATGCCAAAGATGCGCTTATAGAACATAAAGAGCTTGATAGAGTTGTTGAAATTAGATCTTTTTCAGAGTATGAAAGAGCAGTTGTCACTATAGAAGATAATGCTGGTGGAATTCCCGAAAAAATTATTACAAAGATTTTTGACCCTTATTTTACGACTAAAGAAGAGGGAAAAGGTACAGGTATTGGACTTTATATGACAAAGACTATTGTTGAAAATAATATGGGTGGAAAACTGAGTGTAGAAAATAGTCCCAAAGGCGCAAAGTTCACCATTTCTCTAGCATTGTAACAACTTAAATTTTTATTTCATTTGTCGATATTACGCTAATAACATAAGTTAAAGGTGGAATATGCAAAAAAACATTAAACCAGTTTTCTCTTTTTTACTCTTATTTCAATCATATAGTTATGGACAAAACAGTGTAGATGATTTACTCTCAACACTTACTAATGATTTAAACAAATTTGAGAAAATAGCTACGAAAACTAAACAGAATGAACATTATCAACCCTATATCATTTCAACGCTTAAGGGAAAAACATTAGAAAAATTAGGTATCTCTTCACTAAAAGAGGCATTAGAGTTGATTCCTGGTGTAGATATTGCAAATAATAATTTAAATTTTAAATCTCCAATATTTAGAGGCTCAAATCCTATCGCTTTTGGACAATCAAAATTACTGATAGATGGTGTTTTAGTAAATAATGTTTTTACAGATGGATATGTTGAGTATTTAGAGATGCCTATAGAGATGATAAAAAGAGTTGAAGTAATTAGAGGTCCTGGAAGCCAAAGTGATGGAGTAAATGCTTATGCAGGCTCTATCAATATCGTTACTTATGTACAAGAGGAAGAACACAAAGATCTTATATATGGAAAAGTTGGTTCAAATACGTATCGATCTGGAGGATTCCGAAAGGGGTATCAAAAAAATGACTTCTCTTTTTTTAGTGATTTTTATTATCAAGAACATGATCAAAAGCTCAATTCTGGACAAAATGGATTAGCTAATGGTCTATTCAATAGAAAGACACCAGTAGGTGTTATTGATAATAGCCATCTTACAACTTCTGATAGTGCACCTTTATGGCTTAAAAATTACTCTTTAGGATTAAATATGGCATATAAAGAGTTTTCTTTCAAGGGAAGGATAAATCAGTATAAACAAGGCGCTGCATATGGTGCAAATCTTGTACAAGCACAAGATGATGACTATATAGAGTCTCCAAATCATTATCTTGAAGTTGCTGTAGATAAAAGTTACAAAGATCTAAATATCATCACTAAATTTGGTTATAAGAGAGATGGACTCTCCAATCATTCAAAAACATTACCTGACAATATCACAATGCCTCTACAGACTGATCATACCAAGCGTGTGATACTTCCAGATGGTTTGTCTATGGAGATTGAAACAGAGCAGTCAACACTTTATCATTCGACATTTATTCATTATAATAAGTTTGTAGATCATGAGATTACAGCTGGTTATTATTTATCGAAAGTAAAAACTGAAGATATGGTGACAAAGTTAACAAATCGTACAAGTGGTATGGGATTGATAGACTATACTAATATCAAACCTTTTTTTAATAAAGATGC
>JADGDK010000129.1 GCA_016744895.1 Campylobacterales bacterium
GTTATATTTAATCTTGTTAGAGTTGAACCTAGAATTGAGCGCTCTTTTTTAATACGGTTTAACTTTTTAAGATATGCACTTCTCTCATAATCAAGGCTTTTAAGGCTTTTTTTCTTAAGACTTTTGAGAGAGTCATATTTATTTATTTCTGCTCTTAAACTTTTGAGTTTACCTTTGAGTTTACCAAGTTCATTTTTGACTACAGCTATATTTTTTTGAAGTTTGATATAGCGTTTTTTAGTTTTTGAAAATTTACTTTTTAAGACATCACTATAAGAGTCATATAGTGTTTGCATAATGATATTATCAACGCTTTTTTCATAAAAAGAGTTACTGGTATCATCTTGGTTTGCTCCTTTTGTGATCATATCCAATGAGATAGATTTTGAAAGTGTATCAGTCATCTTTTTATTGACATTTTTTTCTCTTTTTACTAAATCATTATAGAGCGTTTCAATCTTTCTTAGTTCACCTTTTTTAATTTTAGTTTTTTTATTTTGATCTTTTATTCTCTGTTTAGTCTTTAAAATACCTTTATTAATTACGGTTAGTTTTTTCTCTTCTTTTACAATCTCAGAAGCAATTTTATCTAATTGTCTAGATATTTTTTTTTGCCTTTCTTTCTGCTTTTTTAAATCAGATTTTGCAGATTGTATATTATCTTCAATATCAGAAAAAAGAGGAGAACTTATGAATAATGATATACATAAAACACTAAAGAGTTTTCTCATGAGTGCTTTTGCTTTAATATAATAGTAGTTACAGATACTACAGAGATCAATAGTGATATCACTATAAGTTTAAAGAGATCACCTATAAAATTAAAATTGCTTAAATCAATTCCTAAGTCATGATTGATACTTTCAAGATTTGCAATATTTGGCAGTAGTAAAAAAACGATAGCTACTAAAACAGCAGCGATGAGTGCATCGATGATAACAGACTTATAAAGTGAAGCACTTTTCATCCAAAATGGTGCACCAAAGAGACCCATGATGTACATTCTTCGATGATGTTCTAATGACCAAATTTCCATCTGTTTTACGATAAGCATAAAAGAGATGACAAAGATAAAAACTGTAAAAAAGATAGAAGCCATTTTACTCATTTTTAAAAATTGGTGAAATTTATTAAAAGTCTTTTTAAAAGTTTCTACTTTTGTGATACCTTTTATTTTTGTAAGTTTTGTCGAGATCTGTTTGAGTGTAGATTCATTAGGTAAAGAGGTTAGTTTTAGAGTATAAAATTTTGGAAGATTTGCTCTTAAGTAGACAAGATCAGCTTTGGTAATATCACTTTTTAATTTTTCTATATATTTATCTTTATGTATCTCATCAATTGATTTAATTGAAGGTATAGTCTGTTGTACCTTTTTTTTATCAAGAGGTAATTTAGAGACAACTACTATAGTATATTCACCTGTTAAGTGTGCTTCATATTTTTTAATTCCACGTTCTAGCATAGTAGAAAATTGGATTGCAAAAAGTAAGACAAATAGTGGAACGATAAATGATAAGTGGTTTTTAAGTGACTTCATAAATTGTCCCTTCATCTAAAAAATACTGTTTATAATCAATTCCTAAAGTTTGAGGAATTCTATGTGTTGCAACGATTATTGTACTTCCAATATGTTGCCTGACACTTTTCAAAAGACCCCAAATAACTTCACTAGAGTAATCATCAAGGTTACCAGTTGGTTCATCTGCAATGATCAGTGTTGGATTATGGGCTAAAGCTCTTGCCATGGCAACTCTTTGTTGTTCTCCACCACTCAACTCCAAGGGCATTTTTTCAGTTTTATGTGAGAGTTTTACATGTTTTAAAAGTTTATGTGCCTGCATTCTACAGACTTCTTTAGAATATCCCGCAATCATTAAAGGAAGCATCACATTTTTTTCAACATTCCATTCATGTATGAGTTTATAATCTTGAAAAATAACCCCAGTATGCTTTCTTAAGAGGTTTAGCTTGCTTTTTGTGGTATTACTTAGATCAAATCCGCAAACATTTAAACTGCCACTTTCAACATTTAATTCACCATAAAGAGACTTCAAAAATGTTGATTTTCCACTACCACTTTTCCCTGTTAAAAATATAAAGTCTCTATTTTGAACAATTAAGTTTGTATTTTGGATAATAGGTTCATTCTTTTTATAGGAGAGTACTAGGTTTTCTGCATGTATAATATTAGACATATAAAAACTCTTTTATTTTTTGGTGTGACTTAAAATTTTGCTCGATTGGGAGCAACACGCTTGGAAAATATTGTATCTTATTATCTTTAAATATAAGATATTTATGTTCACACTTTTCATAGGCTCCAAGAGAGAGTTTTATGATGCCAGAATTGTTATCTATTTCATAGATATCTTCAAAATGTACAAAATAATCATCACCTCTAATAATATGATTTGTGAATTTATTTTTAATTTTAGAAAAGTCAACATCTTGGTCAAATGTTAGAAAATTAGTAAAAACCTTATCTTTTGAAACTTCCTGATTTGTGAGAATGACATCATAAATATTTTTTTCTTGACGCTTCCATCTATCTTCATATTTACTCGTGACTTTTAAGTCATGATTTTTCCTGATTTGTACATCAAATTTTTCGAATGATTGCAATGTATCATATGCGTATGCAAAATAATTTTCACTATCTGTTCTTAGTTCAAGAGTACCGTTAGGTTTTAAAACTTGAAGAGTCTCTGAAATAAATGATTTAGAGATTACACGGCGATGTGGTTTTTTATCCCAAGGGACAGGAAAGTGTACAAAAACTTTGCCTACACTGTTTACATGAATTAGTTGCATGAAAACTCTTGCGTCAAAGTCAGAGATTAATATATTGTTAAGATTTTGAAGTTTACACTGTTTTATAACTTGTTCGATTGAAGGTCGGTGAATCTCTAAACCTATAAATTGGATGTGGGGATTCTCTTTGGCCTGATGTAAGAGGTGTCTACCACTTCCAAAACCAACCTCTATCCAAATCTCTTTATCATACTTAAAATCTTTTGTAAAATAGAATGCATTTTTTAAAATTCCTAAATCATCTTTTAGCCTATTGTTTTCAGGTTTACTCTGGATATTTGAAAATGTAAGCTCTAGGTTATGAAGTTTAGAAAATCCCTCAAGTGCATTTTGTATTATAGTCACAGGGGAGATTCGTGTTAATTTATCACCTTTTATGAGAAAATCTGAATCTCTTTGGATAATTTGCAAGAAGAAACTTTTATCTTGATAAGTGGTAAAAAGCAATTTTTCTCCACGTGATGAAGAGGCAATATATTTATATTGATAGTCATGATAGGTAGCTGGAAACTCTATGAGCTCCAACTTTTTAGTTTGTATATTTGGCACTCTTGCCTACCGTTTTGAGCTGATAGATAAAATAACTTCACGAGAAGGTATTGACTCTATCCCATGCTTGTCAATAGAGACGACATAATAGGTATATTGGATATCTGGCTTGATCTTCGTATCTGTAAATTTAGTTGATTTAAAATCTGTAATTTTAATCTTTCTTGCACGCCAGCCGTCCCAATATTTTTTGATCACGGTATAGCTTCTTGCTTTTCCATCTGGATCACTCCATCTTAAAAAAACTGCATTATGTTTTACTACAGCTTCTTTGATATCAGGACCTCGGCTTGCTCCTACTGTGTGACCTATAGTTGGCGCAATACCCTGTGTTGATTCTAATCCATCTGTGTCAACAGCTGTAATTTTATAATATCTAGTATTTCCATCAGATTGAAATTTATCTGTATATTTTGTATCTCTTGTTTTTGCAAGTAGGGTATACAGAGTATTTTTCATAGGACTTGAGTAGATATTGTAATGGTCTATAGTTCCAACAGAATTACTATCCTTCCAAATTAGTTCAACCATTCTAGCACGATTGTCAGTTGCTTTGACCCATTTTATAGCATTTGGTAGTTTTTTAGAGTAGCCGTTAACTGAATTAGAAATTGGAGAGATAACTCCTTCGTAAGTTCTTGCACGTAGACGATAACTGTATTTTTGATGGGGCTGTATATCTTTATCAATATATTCAACAGTAAGTCTATCATCTAAACCAATAAGTGTTTTGTACTCACGTTCATCTTTTGCTTTTCGCTCTAACATATAAGAGTTAACTTCTTTATTTGGATGGATTTTCCAAAGTAGTTTTATTCTGCTTGGTAGACCTTCTGAAGCTTCGATTAGGATTGGTGCAGGAAGTCTATTGCTTGTTGCTCTTACGCTTTTAGCAGAACTTGCAACCGAAACGCGTCCATCTTTGGTAAAAGAAGATACTTTATAGGTATAACCCATATTTGGGTTTAGGTTTTTATCTGTATAGTGCGAATGATAACGATCATTTAGCGTAGCGATGAGTTTATAGCCACTTTGCCTGTCTCCTCTAAAAATTCGATACCCAGCAATATTTTTATTGGTAAGTGGTTCCCACTCTAGTGCAACCTTAGAAAGGTTTACTACTGATTTAAGTCCTTTGATTGTTGGCAAGCTTTTATCAAGTGTTTTTTGAGAAAATGAAGGCATTTGAATACCTCCAATATTATAATCTTTACCGCTACATCCACTAAAAATAAGTAGTAAAACTGTTAATAATAGTATCGGGATTTGTCTTTTCATCTATCGTCTCCATGTTAAACTGTTTGGATAGGATACCTTTAAAGTCCTCAAAAAGTGGTGCCTCTTTTATAATTAATTTTCCACTTTTAGGATGTATAAAGTATATCAAGTAAGCATGTAGCATTACACGAGAGATTGTGTCTTTTTTATTTTTGTATCCATATGTGAAATCATTTAATATATGTCTTGATAGTGATTCTAAGTGAACCCTTATCTGATGGGTCCTTCCAGTAAATAGTTTAGCAGCTATTAGCTCTTGTGTTCCAGTCTTAGAAATAGCGATTTTTATAAAAGCACTTTTTGCTTCACGTCCTGTATCTGAAAGAGCCATTTTTGTACGTTTGGTAGGATGTCTAGCGATAGACTTTTCAATAATTATATGATCTTTTAAAGGTTGATCGATAATTGCAAGATAGTATCTTCCCATGCTTTTGTCTTCAAGCTGTCGCGAGAGTGCGAGGTGTGCTTCATTGTTTTTAGCCACAACTAAAGCACCACTAGTCTCTTTATCTATACGATGTACGATCCCATGACGTTCTTCGCCACTCAAAGTTGAGAGAGAAATTCCTTTATGTTTTAACCAATCAACAAGTGTTGGTTCTTTTACAGATGGGGCAGGGTGCACCACAAGATGTGGTGGTTTGTTTATAATTAAGAGATCATCATCTTCATAAATAATTTCTATATCAAAATCAATTTCTTTTGCTTCTTGAGTCTCTACCTCTGGAATGGAGACAATGATCGTCTCTCCACCTTTGAGTTTATAACCAGTTTTAAAGATTTTTTTATCATTAATTTGAACCCCAAGTTTCTTTATCAATTGTTCAACTTGATTTCTTGGAGTTTGTAGGTGCGTTTGGAGACAAACATCCAAACGCATAGGTTTTTGTGCTATAATTTTCAAAATATTATTTCCTCTAAAGGTGCTTGATTTGATTCAAATTGACAGACGTATTTTTATCCATTTTGATTATACGTTACCAATTTTATTGGCGCCAATCATTGCTATGTCTTATTTTTTGATCCAAGAACTTCATCCAGCACTTGCTGATAAGCAACTTATCTATTTTAGCACAGGGTTAATTATATTCGTGATTTTCTTTCTTTTACCTATTCGAAAACTTCTATGGTTGATTCCCATATTTTATTGGGTTAATATTGTACTTTTATTTAGTGTAAAGTTTTTTGGAGTGACCAAATTTGGGGCAAAAAGATGGCTTGAAGTACCTTTTTTAAATTTTACACTTCAACCTTCTGAAATTACTAAAATAGCGTTTATCATGATGCTTGGATATTTGATAAAAAACAATCCACCAGATAGTGATAAAGGGTATGGGCTTTTAGATTTTTTAAAATTTAGCATCTATATCTTGATTCCTTTTGTTTTAATTTTAACCCAACCTGATCTTGGGAGTGCTTTGATATTGTTGATAGTAGGTTATGGTGTACTATTTATAGTAGGGGTCAATCACAAAATTTGGATCTCTATTTTACTCTCTATTGCAGTTGCCACTCCGCTGATATATAGTTCTCTACATGACTATCAAAAAAAGAGAATCAAAGATTTTATGGCTGAAAAACCAAGCTATCATGTGCGTCAATCTATTATCGCAATAGGCTCTGGTGGACTCTCAGGACAAGAAGAGAGTGAAGCAACACAATCGCATTTAAAATTTTTACCAATTGCAATGAGTGATTTTATCTTCTCCTTTTATGTAGAGAGGTTTGGCTTTTGGGGTGGTATGATATTGATCGTAGTTTATGCACTTATCATATTGCATCTATTGATGATTTTGGTTTATATGAAGGGGGATTATTTAACACAGGTGGTGGCAACTTCTTTAGCATTTCTCTTTTTTCTCTATAC
>JADGDK010000012.1 GCA_016744895.1 Campylobacterales bacterium
ACTCATATCCATATAAATCATCAAGATGATGTTGTATATCCCGTACACTCATACCTTTGGTATAGAGTGAAAGTATTAAATCTTCACTTCCATCTAATAGAACTTCTCTTTTTTTAACTAGTTGTGGTTGAAAAGAAGAGTCTCTATCTCGTGGAATTGATAGATCTATTTGTCCATATTTAGACTTGACTCTTTTATCATTGTAGCCGTTACGGTAATTGGAAGTTTCTGACTCTTGGTGTTTCTCATACCCTAAATGAGAAGTTAACTCCTCCTCACTCATTGTCTGTATAGCCTCTTTTAAAATACCTTTAAACTCATTGGTAATATCATCTAAAGAAGTAAATGTACCTTCTTTTATTTGCCTTTTTAACTCTTCTTTATTTAGTATGCTCATATGTAAACCTTTTTAAAATAATTTACTTGATTACTATATCAAATAAATTCACTTTTTTGGATTTACACAGTTAGATTTACACTCCCCTTTAATATTAACAATTATATTATATGCTGTTTGGTTATTTATTTTTGGGATAATTATTCTTGATACCTATAGTCCAAATCAATGTATAGCTGATAATTGTTACCCTTTTTCATGGTGGGAAGACCTTATGTTTTTTCTAGCTACTTTTGTTTCTTTTATAATTATTGGAGTATATTTTTTTAAAAAGTTTGTTTTTATTAAAGCAAATAGTAAAACCTTAGTTGAGAAAAAGGAATATTATTGTTAGATAGTATTTTTACAACAGATACTGACAACAATATCATTTTTTATAAATGGGGTGGTGTTGGTAAAGCTCATATTGTCAATGATAAAACTAAACAAAAAAAACTTATTAAATTAATAGACAGAAGAGATTTTTTTCTAAGACCTATGATTTTTACGTCAATAATGGAAAATTTAATTTGGTTTTTAATCTTTGGACCAATTATAATATTTTTAATACCACTTGTACTTAGCTCTACACTTTTGGGAATACCTATATTCTTTAGTATTAAGTATTTTTTTCACAATTTATCAAATCTAGAAATTTTAGGTATTACTGTTCTAATAGACTTTATTATTTTTCTATTGATCTATTCATATCAAGTTGATAAAGTTCTTAATGAAGAAAAAAATCTATAGTCCAAATTGCGGTAAAAATTTTGAGTAAAAGATGAATTCATGGTACAACTCTTAACTTGTTTCCTCTGTGTTTTCTGTATCTTCTTCTGCTGAAGTATCCTGAGCAACTATTTCTTTTGGTTTCTTAATACCTTCAAAACTAAGTATCTCTATATTTAACATTTCTGCTTCTTCTAATACTAAAATATCAATGGTTTTGATAAGATTTTGGAACTCTATAACTGCTAATTTATCATTATTTTTAGAAATTCTACACTCCAATTTCCAAAAATCAACACCTTCTGGTAAAGGTTTGTTTTTTTCTCTTTTTATATATTTTCTTATCTCATGTTTAATTGCTTCAACAACTCTATCTTTGTTTCTTTTTTCTTCTATCAGTTTATATGTTTTGTTCATTTTTTACCTTTTGTGGATTATATCACTATGTTAAATAAAAGGGCTTAAATCAAATATTTTCCCTCAGAGCCTTTCTTGTAGCTTTATCGACAAGTGTAAAAACTTCATCTATCTCATCTTTGACAGATGTTTTTTTATGTCCTTTTACCTTAACAAACTCACATTCTAAAATATCCATCATCTTAAAAAACTCTTTATATAGTGTATAATTTTTTATCTGTTTGTTTTTACCTGTCATATAGTTTTTTTGCTCAAGCCTATCTCGTCTGGCTGACAAACCTATAATATTTTGACAATCTGTATACACTATTGTTTTAAAATTTTTTAAACTCACTTCACCTAGCGCCCATAAAAGCGTCTCTAACTCTAACTTTGTTGAGGATGTATTATAAAATCTTTTAGTTTTAATCTTTTTTTTCAACTTAGATGAAGAAAATTCAGAATTCTCTACAAGTAAATAAGCTCCAACTCCCTCTCCGCTTTGAGGATTTACACTAGCATCTGTAAATAAAAATATTTTTGGTTTAGTTTGATTCACAATTTTTTTAATTAAGCGATCTCTCGACTATGCTTTTTATATCTGTAGTTTATTTTAGCCATTGATGATCCTATTTTTTAATATGTGATTATAACAAGTTTTAGAGACGGGGAACATAATCGCTATATCCTCACAAAGCATAGAGTTGCAACATAAGAAAAGCTGTAAGAGTCTCATAAAGAAGAACAAAACGTACAAATTTTAAAGATAATGACAAAGTTGAATTATGAGTTTTATCACCTAAAGAAAATTGTGGTGTTTAAATCACATACTCTGGATTATTACTAATATCTTCATATTTTTTGAGTTCAGAGAGTGAAATATCAAAATTTTTATAACTTTTTTCTTTAAAATTATTCCAAAACTGTTTTAGGGCATGGTTTTGTGTTTTACATACGGTTTCAAAATAACTATCTTCAACGATTTCAACAACATCTGCTAAAGTGATTTCTGAGAGTTGACGATTGAGTTTGTATCCTCCATATGCACCTTTGATACTGATGAGAATACCACTCTTTTTAAGTTCCAATAAAATTTGCTCTAGAAAATTTTGGGGAATATTTGCACTTGTTGCTATATCTTTAATTTTTGTAGCTTTATCCCCATCTCTAGAGTCCAAATCGTATAGTGCAGCAACAGCATAAAATGTTTTTGCGGATAGACCGATCAAATAGACTCCTCATAGAATTTTCAAAGTTTTTAACCCTTGATATATTTTACATCCTACACAAAAACCAAACAATGTCTCTAATAAAGCGCAACTAAAAAGTACGCTTATAAGCCATGTCGCATAGGTTGATGCATCAAATGTCACAAGCACTGCTATGATAAATAACATACTCCATCCAAGGTATAGAGAAAACCTTTTAGGTGCTTCATCACTAAGCTTTGGCTCGATTTTTAGCTTTTCTAGTATAACTAAACTCAGTTGAAAAAATAAACTATAGCGATTTAGGCGAAGTGCCCTTAGTGAGAAGTCTATGAACAGTAGGTAAACAAGCACTTTGCTAGAAGTGAGTAAAAACAAAAGTGCGGTTATCGTAACAAAAACGGATATCGCTCTTACGACTTGTTCGTTGATACTTATATGTGAAATAGGGCAGGTTGCTGACATGTTGATCCTTTGTGATCTTTAATTTAGAGAAATTATAGCCTAATAAATTTTAATGTCAAGTAAATCTATGGATTTTATTGTTATTTAAGTTTTTTATGTGTAGGCTAATAGGGAATTTATCAAAAAACACAAAGGAGATTGTTTGAAAAGAAGAGGTTTTCTAAAGTTTACTGGGCTTTCAGCATCAGCCATAATCATAGCGCCATCGCTGATCACAGAAAACTTATATGCATCTGATGGAGGTCTCTATAAAGCGTATGAAAAAGTACAGCTTAAAGACAAAGAGGGAAATCCATTGACTATAAAGAGTTTAAAAAAAGAGGAGAATTATCTGTTTCATTTTCCTATGAAATCGACACCTTGTATCTTGGTTGATTTAGGAGAGCGTACACAAAAGGATGTCACATTAAAAGCGGATGATGGTACAAAATATATTTTTAAAGGGGGTGTAGGTGAAAATGACTCTATAGTAGCATTTTCTGCAATTTGTCCACATCAGTTAACACATCCTACTCCAGAGACTAGTCTTTTTCAGTATGTGTCAAATGCTGGAAAAACGCTTTCTCATGACAAGGGTGGGGTTTTTGTTTGTTCTTCTCATCTGTCCGCTTTTAATCCTAAAGAGGGTGGTAAAAGAGTGAGTGGCCCTGCGACTGAAGGGTTGACGCAAATAGTATTGGAAGTTGACAAAGACAATACTATTTGGGCAGTTGGTGTTTTAGGACCTAGTAAGTTTCATGACTATTTTGATGCATTTAAAGATGAGTTTAAAAAATATTATGAGGGGAGAAGACGTGCTAAAAAATTGGTAAAACATGAGGCTAAAGTAGTTTCATTGGATAGTTTTTCAAAAGATATCATCCAGTATTAGGAGCTTAGAAAAATTATCCAAAATGGGGTAGGGCTGTATAAATATAAATGAATAAAAAGGAAAAAATTGTGAAAAGAAGATCGTTATTTAAACTAGCAGGTGTGGCAGCGGCTGTTGCTGTGACTCCTGTAAGTAAATTAATCGCAGATACAAAAGTGAAATCTATAGAAAATAGAAGAAGTGGGAAAACAGTTCTCATCATCGGTGGTGGTTTTGGTGGCTTGACTGTTGCTAAGGAGCTTCGTAAAAAAGATAAAAGTATAGAAGTGACCATTATCGAAAAGAAAGATATCTTTATGTCTTGTCCTTTTAGTAACTCTTACTTAGGTGGGTTAGATGATGTGGGGCTTGATACATTGACGCATGATTATTATTCGGCATCGGTGAAGCATGGTTATAGTTTTGTGCAAGCAGAAGTGACGCAGATTGATAGAAAAAATCAACACATAACGACAACAAATGGGAATTTTACTTATGATATCTTGGTGCTTTCTCCAGGTATCGCTTATGATTGGGAAAAACAGTTTCCAACATGGAGTAAAGAGAAAGTTGCAGATGTAGCGCATTCATGCCCAGCTGCGTTAATGCCTGGAAGTGAACATCTCGCACTGAAACGTCAACTTGAAAACATGGATGATGGAAATGTCATCATAGTCCCTCCTGCAAAAGGAAAATATAGATGTCCTCCAGCGCCGTTTGAACGAACTTCTATGATCGCAAACTATATGAAAAATGAAGAGATCAGAGGAAAGGTGATCGTACTTGATACACGAGATGGAAAGTTTTCAAAAGGAGCTGCATTTCAAGAGTCATGGCGTGATATTTTTCCTGATATCATCGAGTATAAAGGACTTACTGAAGTTATAGATGTGGATACAAAAGTAAAAATTGTGACCTATATAGAGTATCAAAATAAGAAAGATTATATAGGAACGACGAAAACATTAAAGTATCAAGTCTGTAATCTCATCCCTATCAATAAATGTTCACCTGTAGTTAAGATGGCTGGTGTAGCGGTAAATGAGTCTGGATATGCGGTCATGGATGGGTATAGTTTTAGATCAAAAACTGATCAAAATATCTATGTTGTTGGTGATGCTGTATCTCATAAAATTCCACCAAGTGGTCAAACTGCTATTTGGGGTGCAAAAAGAGCAGCAGGTCAAATTGCTGATCAAGTCAATGGACGAAAATCAGATTTTAAAGCGAACTTACCAGCAAGAGCAGCCAATGTATGTTTTTCTATGGTAAGTGGAAAACCTGAAGAGGCAATCATGGTAACACATACATTTTCAGCAGATCCAAGTGGGGTACTCAAAGGAAAAGGTACAGTTCCAAAGTCTCAAGATGGAAGCGGAAAATTTAGATCAAAAAGTACGGCAAAGCTTACTAGAGAGTGGTTTAGTGGTGTCAAAAGAGAACTATTTTCTTAAAGGTTGAGGTGAAGTATGAAATTTATAATTAAAAAAATTGGTTTATTGATGTTTAGCATGGCACTGCTTTTAAATGTAGCACAAGCTGGAAATGTAAATATTGGTCAAAGTATTTACGCTAATGAGATAGGCTCAGAATGTGGCATGGATGGTGTGAAATTTACAGATCTCCATACACCTAAAGAGTGGCTTAGTCTCTATAGAGGTGATAAGTTACAAGATGAGATACGAAAAATTTGTCCAAAATTAAAAGTATATGATCCAAAGTGGAGTGAACATCTCTTCACTTTTTTGTATGAGTATGGTAAAGGTTCAGGGGTTCAACCTACTTGTAGATAATGTTTTTAAGTGCCAAAGTGGGGGAGTTTATCTCTTGCTTTGGCATTTTAAGTTTGTACTATCAGATGTATAGATGCGAGTATGGAAATATCATTGATGATTACACCAAAACATTTATTTCTTTAGAAAAGCTTTGAATGACTTCCTACACGAACAAGTGCTAACTCTAAAATATCATTATCAATCCTATAAATTAACAATAGATCTGGTTGAACATGACACTCTTTACATCCCAAGTAGTTTCCTATAAGTTTATGGTCTTTGAGTTCTTCATCTAATTTCTTACCCTCTGCTAATATTTTAACAACTGGTTTTAGTAAATCTTTTTCTTTATTTGAAAGTCTTTTATAATCTTTTTTAAAACTTGTAGTTCTAAAAATTTCATACATTTACGAATCCAAGTCATCAAAAAGTTCATCTACATTTTTGAAGCTTTTACCTTTTTTTGTCTCTAGTTCATCAAGAGCCTGTTTAGTTTTATCATTTGGTATTTTTAACTCAAATGGCAATCCTTTGTTTAATACTATCATGTTGTTAAATACACTTATCGCTTGAGAATAGTTAAGTCCCATTTGACTTAAAATCTCTTTTGCTTGATGATAACTTGTCTCTTCAACTCGTATTGTTGTTTGAGTTTTCATGATAACTCCTTATATTTTCTATATTATATCCCATTTTGAATACAAAATCAATATTTTTTCGTTTGTTTTCTTGATGGACTTAGAACTTTTAGGGTAACGGCTATCTTTAAAAATAAGTTAAGAATTGAACTCTTGTATACCTCTATAGATTTTGTTACCTGTTTTGTTGTTCGATAGTATTTAATATTTTATTTGTATTTTCTTTGCTTGTATCCACCCCACCAAATATACTAAATTTTTCAAGTTTCATTCCACAAAATTCTATAATTTGTTTTTTAAACATATTTTTCAATCTTCTATGTGCTCCTGTAATCATATATATAAAATATGGTGCACCAGTTGTTGTAAAGACTTTTACAGTTTTATTTTGCAATAAACCTTTTGGTCTTGAATTGACATATTCGAAGGCAAAGCCTTTGGACAAATTCCAGTCAAAAAAGTTTTTTAGTATTGCTGGTGTACTACCCCACCAATATGGAAATACAAAAACTAACTCGTCTGCTTTTGTGATTTTATCTTGATAATATTTCATTTCTTGTGTTACTTCAAGTTCATTTGCATTTTGATATGTAAAAAATGGTTGTTGATGTTTGTCTGTATATAAATCAATTATTTCAACTTCATTGTTTTTAGTTATCATTATCTCTTTATATTTGTTTGCCATTGCAAATGAGAAACTATCCTGTTTTGGATTTGCTACTATTATTAAAATATTCATTGTTTTATTGCTCCTTAAATTGTTTAGATAACGTGTGTAGGTACATTTTAATCTTCAGGAAGTGCGTTAAAATCTTCCTTTTTATTTGTAAACCATTTTATCATTTCTTCTGGTTTTTGCATAAGTATTTGAATCCTACCCATCGCTTCAAGATGCTCTGGGTCTTGTGATTGAAACATCTCCATGCCATGCTGTTTACTTAACTCTACGATTTCTTCAAAAGTATTTGCTTGAAATGTTTTATCACAAGCTCCTCCAAGTTGTTTACATGTCATTGATTTCATAATTTTCCTTCTTTTTCATTTGTTTTTTTTCACACTTTTCAATTAATAAAATTTTGGTCTGATCTATATAGTATTTTATCGCTTTTTTTTCGGTTTTACCAAACTTTTTAATTTTTTGTCCTCTTATGATTTTTCCTTTACCAAAAAATAAATTTGGAATATCTTCTATAAAAGCTCCTTTAAACCATCCTATATGAACATAATCATCTTTCACTCTAATATAGCAAAAACCGCTATCAAACTCTTTTGAGTAGTACGAGGTAAGATTATTTGTAAAGTTTTCTTTGATATCACTTTCATCATTACTGATATTTGTGATAATACAATCTCTCACATCTAAAAATAGCTCAGCTAAAGAGGAATTCATGTCTTTATCAAATTGCATTTTTACTCATTTTATTTTTGTTGCTACTACTTGTTTTGATCGTTTTAATCTCCACCACCTCCAAATATATCACCATCATAAAATCCATTTGTTTTATCTTGTGCATGAGGTGGTTTTTTATCTTGATTTCTTTGTAAACAATCAAAGTAAGGAGGTATGTGATAAAAACATAATCCCAATGCTATTACAATTGGAAAAAATACTAATGGAAGATCAAGTAAATAATTACTTATAGGAATGGATAGAATTGATAGAGCTACGATAATTAAATTTTTATTGTATTTTCTACAATCTTCCATTCAAATCCCTTTTATTTTTTACACATAAATATTAGACTTGTACTCATAACGTTTGACTTGAGGAATAGTTTGTTAGTCTTTAAACCACCAAGAAGACCAACCTTTTATGTAGTTTGCTAATAACTCATATCCTCTATCTCTTGGATGGGCACCATCGTTTGATGAAACTTCATCTTGCCATATTTTATCATTGATTAATCTTTCATAGATTGAAAGATAAGGAATATTTAATTTATTACATAAAGTTTGATAGGTTTCATCTAGTTCTTTGATTATTTTATTTTGTTCATCATCATTGATAGGAGGCATACCAATCATTATGACATCATATTTTTTTGATGCCATAGATAACATATTTTTAGCATTTGAAATACTATCTTTGAGCGAAACTCTTTTTTGTCCATTCTCAATAACAGTATCATTTACACCAAATGAAAAAATAACTTTATTTTCTGATATTTCAGGTAGTCTTGCTTGACACTCTGCTTCCCATCTTTTTAATATATCTGCTGAAGTCTCTCTTCTAATACCAAGATTATAGTGTGTTATATCAATTTCATTATTTTGAGATTTTGCACTCAACCTTCCAGTCCAGCCTAGTTTTTCTGGATCTCCTGTTCCATTAATAAATGAGTCTCCAATATAGCAAATACGAACATCTCTCATTCTTAACCTTTAATATCTATTTTTAATTTTCTTCCACCCGATATTTCAAAACTATTATTTTCATAAAATGATAGCGTTTTATCAAATTGAGGTAATGGTGGGGTCGTAACTTCTAATCTTTTCCAATTCTTTGAAATAGCAAATTCTTTTGCTTTTTCTAATAATAGTTTACCTACGTTCAAAGAACGATACTCTTGTCTAACATATAATTCAGGTATCGTTCCATATGCACCTTCCGCATATAAAGCATAGCTTTCATACATTGAAATAAATCCTATGGATTTGTCATTATCTTTTGCAATAAAAACAAAATAAAGATTTTTTGATATTAAATCTTCTGCTCTTTTTTGTGTTTCTTCTTGATTGAAATTAAAAGCTTTAATGTTTATTATATCCATAATCTCTTGGAGTAGTTCTCCTGTCATTATAGATATATCTAATGAATCATCTTTGGTTGATTTTATTATTTCAATACTCATTTCTTTGTTTATGTCCTGTTTCAATTGTTTCAATTTTTGTAATGATAGCAAGTATTTTTACTTTAAATCTTAGCTCGGCTGGGGGGATATAGATTTTATGTACCTAGTGCTGTAAAACAATAAAAGAATCTCATCTTATTTTTATCATTATCATGAGCATGATATTCTTTTTCAACAGAATATATAATAAATTGTACAAAGAGTGCCATAGTCATTAAAGTTAATAGAAGTATTACAATATATGGTTTAATTTTTATTTTCAATGTAGCCCAATAAATTAGAGAAAATATTGCAAACCAAATTATTAAATCAACAAAAAAATATGGATGTCTTTCAATAAATGGAATAAATTGATGATTTTTATTCTTATCACATATCATATTTTGATAATCATAACTTCCTCCATGGTCAAGGCAAGAATCAATTGTAGACCATTCATCAAGGTAAATTAAAATAGGAATTAGTATTGCTAAAACAATAATTATAATTTGTGCTTTTTTCATTTTTCTCTCTTAACTTTTGGGTACCTTCACTGAAGCGAATTGTTAAGTATAAATATATGTAACGAAGGTAGCTATAACAAAACTAAAAGCTTGACTCTAGGCTATGTAATTAGATTTTGTTTGCTAGTTTTCTACATCTTTCTTTTGATAGAAGCCACGCTTTCTTTTTTTCTTTTGCGAATGCTTTTATGTACCCACCGCCTCCAAGCTTATCTCGACTAATTTCATCTGCCTTAGCTTTCAATTTGATAGCCATAAATGGATTTGTATCTTTTAGCTTTAATGTACAAACCTCATATTTTGCTGCAAATGAAGCAGCTACTTTTTCATCAAACCCTGCATTTAAATCAAGAGTGAGAAAAGCTCCTGCAATAGAAATACTTGCAACCATCATAATTTTTTTCATTACTCAATATCCTTCAATTCGATTAATTTATAAATTCTAATTCCCGCCTTGCATCCAATTTGTGCTTAACACATAACTATTGATACATTAAAGATAGTATCAAACTTAACCCCAAATCAAAGAATTATCTGAACACACAAAATATACAAATAATCATGTAAAAGATAAAATATTATTAACTAAAAGATAAAAAATAGATTACAATGCAAATTATGTTTAGATACTTGGTTAAAAATCCATTATTTGTGCAAAGTGTTTGTTGTATGGGAGAGATGGTTTGAGTATAAAAAAGCATTCTGTTGCGCTATGTATAAGTGGAGAAAAACCTCTCTCCACTTATGTATTTAAAGTGACTCTAGTACCTCATAAAGCTCTTTAGCCATTATTTTATAATTTCGTTTATGCTGTAGCAATCTATCTTGTCCTGCATGACCAATTTTTGCTAATTCATCTTCTGTCATGGTGATAATCTCCTCAAACTTAGCAGCCATAGCATCTACTTCATACTCACAAAATAGGGCATTTTCGTCATTAAAAAGTATACGGTTTTTACTGTTTTCACTCATAAGTGAAGGGATGGCGCAAGTAGAGTAATCCATGATTTTTGCAGGTATGGAAGTGTTAAACAGAGAGATATCAGGGAAAAGTGCAATTCCTACATCTGCATCATTGATTTGGTACATCAAGTCATTTAAATTATCAGCTTTTAATATACTGACTTTTTTATCGATATTGGTATAACGATCCATGATCTTTTTGGCAAACTCATAGTTATGTGTGGACACAGACAGGTGCCAATTGGATGAATCCACTTTAGAAAAAGCTTCTAGTATCTTTTCAAAGTGTCGAAGTGTGTCGAGCCTTCCTACATAGAGAAAATGTCGCTCACTGCGATGTGAAGTTTTAAAAGGTGTTACACGTGAAGGATCTAGACCTGAAGGTAGTGGGAAACTGACAACATTACTACCACCATAAAAAGTCTCTTCCACGTCTTTTGATTTTGGCATAAAAAGATCACATTTTGACCGAAGGCTCTTCTTTCTGTATCTTTTATAGAGTATGCCAATTTTATCAAAAATTGTAGTGCGATGTTCTGCTTTACCTATCGCAAATACACGTTCACTTTTAGGTGCAGAAACCCTAAAACCGACTTTATAACCAAACTTTTCGCGTAACTTTAAAACATGCGCTAAGATATCAAGCTGATTTCTGACAAAGACAAAGTCAAATGATGAGATGTCAATGCCTTTAAGTCCAAGATATTGACACACCTTTTTTTCATACTGTTGTGGTACCACATAATCAGTACCTTTAATTTGAAAACTGTTTTTATACTTTGTGAAGTAGACAATATATACATCACAATGATCTTTAAGATAGCCATTGAAAAGTGGACCTATGGCACCGTGCTGTGCATACTCCTCTTGATCTGTGATATAGAGAAGTTTTTTCTTTTGTTTTGCATCTGTCATGTGTTTTCTCCTTCTATAGGTTCTTCATCTACGAGTTCATCATTAAAAGTTTTCTTATCAAATGTAAAGCCAAGATATTCACATATCGCTTCGACATCACGAACAGCATTACCCAGACAACTTGTCGCACCAGGAGACGGTGTCATGTTGAAGATGATGCCTTCTCCTGTATCAATAGATGCTTCTCCTAACATCAACTTTTGATTTTTTTTATCCAAAATCTGTGGTCTTACTCCACCAAATCCCTTGGCATAGGAGATATCTTCTTCATTTAATGAAGGAACAATTTTGTGTGCATCTTGTAAAAATAGCTTTTTATTGATATACGGCACTTCAAAAAGAAAGTTTTTCATCACATAATTTCGTATTTCCGAATCACTCAGTAAATCTACAAAGATTTTAATCACATTGTGATCTAGTCGTAAAGTCTTAAAAAAGTCTAGATAAGTGCCTGGTTTGAAGCGTTCTAGTTTGGGTAACATTAAAGCAGTGGGACCAAATCTTGTAAATCCATTTACCAATATATCAGGATCACCATGTAAAGCGGCAAAAGGAAGTTTTGGATTTTGTACCATATAGACTTTACCATTTAGGATTTGTTTATTTGACATATAAAAACTTCCTGCCATTGGTAAACATCCATAATCCAACCCATGTCCCATCTGATGTGCTAGATATAAACTATGCGCTCCTGCATCTACCACTACAAAATCAGCGGTAAATTGGGTCATGGTCGTCTGTACATGATAGGTAGTACCAATTTTTTGAATTTGTGTTACTTCATTGTTAAAAAAGATATCAGTCACTTTATCTTGAATTTTCAGTGTATTGTCTATAAACGTATCACTTAAGGCTTTAAAGTCAACGGTCGTATATTCACCTTGTGCGCCCATACCTACGATATCTTCAGGACGTTCATTTCCATCTTTATCATAGATAACAGCAGGTTCAATCTCTGCAAGTTTTTCTTTGTCATAAAGTTCTAGGTAAGGATAGAGGCTTTTAAACTCTTCAAAACGATTTTTGATATAGATCACTTCTTCACGACCCACACCTAGTGCCAATTTTTGATGTGAAAAGATTACTTTATCTTCATAACCATGTTTTAAACAGTATTTTTCAACCATCTTAGCAGTCTTTTTTACTTTGGCTGCTTTTTCTAATGTATAATTAGTTTCGATATCTCCACAATGAATTGTTTGAGAATTTGCCGAACCATTGGAATTTAAAGAAGCAAGGGAATCATACTTTTCTAATAGACATATTTTTTTGATATCTGTGTATCTGCCCAATTCATAAAAGAGAGCGGATCCAGACACTCCTCCCCCAATAATAATCACATCATAGTGATTTTGTGTCATAATATCCTCTTTACCTTCCAAATTAAATATTTGTTTTAGTTATAATACACGAATTTCTATAAAAATAATCTATAAATATTAAAAGTCTTGAAAATCTAGCATCTTTCAGTTGTTTTTTTATAAGAAAAATATAAAATATTTTTTCTATTTACCCAAGGAAGTATCACTGTGAAGACACATTATAAAATTGAAACCCTTTTTGATATGTTCATACACTCTTATGAACACTATAAAACAAACCCAGCATTTATCTATAGAGCATTTGACCATGAGTTCACTGTCAGTTATGAAAAGTTTTTTGATGATGTATTGATACTTTCAAAAGCATTTAGCAGTAAAAAAATTGCTAAGGGCTCTAAAGTCATGTTGCTTTCAGATAACCGTTATGGATGGATAGTAACAGATATGGCACTTGTGTCATTAGGTGCAATTTCTGTGCCAAGAGGAAGTGATACACCCACCCAAGAGTTAGAGTATATCATGACACACTCGGCATGTGAATTTTTGATCGTAGAAAATCAAGAGCTTTTGATCAAACATGAACATCTCATAAAACAACTTAATTTAAAAGCTATTTTTGTCATCGAAGCAGATAAATTACATACTCCTTTTGACCACGTCTTTTCTTATAATGACATTCTCAAAGATCGTACCATTTCAGATGATGAAGTAGATCAATTTATCAAACACAAAGAGTCTCTAACGGCAGATGATATCTTTACCATTATTTATACTTCAGGTACAACAGGTACACCAAAAGGGGTACTTCTTTCACATCAAAACATCATGTATAATGTCAGTACAATTCCTGGATTGATTCGTTTAGTCCATGAAGATAAATGGCTTTCGATATTACCTACATGGCATATTCTTGAAAGAGCTGCTGAGTATGTAGCTTTGTCCAAAGGGTGCTGTACGGTGTATTCGGGAATTAAAACATTTTCAGATGATCTACAAAGATATAAACCAACGATTGTCGCTACAGTCCCAAGACTTTGGGAATCTATGTATGTGAAAATCAATGCGGCAATTAAAGCACAAGGCAATACAAAAAATAAAATTTTCCAAGCTTTGGTGATTGTCTCGGAAAAATACAACTATAACCTTCGTGTTTTAAAAGATCATTTACCTGTATTTAAAAAACAAAATGCACTGAAATCTTTATATCTAAAAAGTATTGCTTTAGGAAACCTAATTTGGCTGACACCGCTTAATTTTATCGCCAAAAGAAAGTTACAAGTGGTACAAGAGAAGTTTGGTGGAAGACTCCGACTTGCAGTTAGTGCTGGAGGGACTTTGCCAAAATATCTAGATGAGTGGATTGATGCCCTTGGTATTACGATTATTAACTCATATGGTATGACAGAGTGTGCACCATTAATTCGAGGCCGTGCGCTTAGCTGTGATACATTTGGGACATTAGGAACGTCTGTGGAAGGTTCAGAGATGAAAATTGTGGACGAGCAGGGTAATAATGTCGCAGTTGGAGAAGTAGGTGAAATTGTTGTAAAAGGCCCCCAAGTCACACCTGGTTACTACCTCAATGATGAAGAAAATCTCAAAGCTTTTGGCGTAGATGGATTCTTTAAAACTGGTGACCTTGGTAAGCTTACTATTAATGATGAATTAGTGATAACAGGTCGATCAAAAGAGATTATTGTTTTAGCAAATGGTGAAAATATTGACCCAAGCAAGATCGAATCAACGATCACCATGCTTCCGTTTATCAAAGATACAATTTTAGTAGGGCAAGATAAAAAAGGGTTAGGTGCATTGATCGTTCCTGATATTGACCAACTTAAAGAGTTTATCCATACGAAGCTTGATTTGGCGGTACATTCATTAGAACAGATCAAAGAGGATAAACCCCTTACCAATAACATTAAAAGAGAGATCAATAAACTACTCAATGCAAAAGAAGGTTTTAGACCTTTTGAAAAACTGCAAAATATTCACTTCTTAGATAAGGATTTTACACCTGGAGAAGAGTTAACAAATACATTGAAAAAAAAGCGTCATATTATTGAAAAAAAATATAAAGAGATTATTGATAAGATTTTAAAATAGGTCAACTCCAAACGGTGAATATGGTATAATACAAAAAACTTAAAGGGGTAATATGATTAGTGACAAAATGACAGCGGAACTCAACATCCAACTTAATAAGGAGTTTTATTCTGCTTATCTCTATCTTGGCATGTCAACTTGGTGTGCAGATGTAGGATACAACGGAAGTGCGCATTGGTTTATGTCTCAGTATGAAGAAGAGCGTGCACATGCGCTTAAAGTATATAAGTATATGCTTGATCAGGGAGGTAAAATCGAACTTTTGACGATCGAACAACCAGAGATAAAATATGACTCACTTTTACAATGTTTTGAAGATAGTCTTCACCATGAACAGATGATGACAGAATCTTTTAACGAGCTTTGCGATCTTGCACTCAACCAAAAAGACCATGCCTCTTATGGCTTTTTTCAATGGTTTGTAGAAGAGCAGATTGAAGAAGAGGCGAGTGTGGGAGAAATTATAGCAAAACTCAAACTTGTTGGTGATGGAAATGGAATTTTCATGATTGATAATCAATTGGCTAGTCGTAGTGATACTGAAAGTGCTTAAAAATGCGAATCAAACTTTGCAAAAAGTATCCTAAAAAGAAAAAATTTGCAAAGAAGCTTCTACTAGCACATCCCGATGCAAAGATTGAAATCAAATCTTGCATCGGGATGTGCAAACACTGTAAATCTAAACCTACAGCAAATATAGACGGAAAAAAACTCAAAAAAAAGCGTATTAAAAAATTTATCGAGTCTCTCTCCTAATTTAAAGTTAAATACTATTTTCTAATAAATGCTGATTCTGCATGGCTTTATAAAGTTTATCATACCCTTTAAGCTCTTCTTCTCCCACTTCTACCCATCTGTTTAATCCCTCCATAATCATCATTTTTTTGATGATAGGATCTTTAGGATCTTGGGACATGATCATTTCTGTAAATGCTTTGGATAACTTTTCGTCACACTCTGGCATCACTGTAAAGTTACAGTGACAGTAACCACAACTGGTATAAAAAGCTTCTACTTCACCCTCTGGAAAAAGTCCCTCTTCAATCATCCGAATCCAGGTGGTACTTCCGATAGAACCAGCATCGATTTCACCATTTAATATGGCGTCTAAGATATCAAACTCACTTTTTCCAGTATCTCCGTGTTTACCAATATCAGAGTTAAAACGTACCAGTGTTAAATCTTTTTCAGGATCAATATCTTCTTCTTGTAGATAAGCATAAGGTAAAATTGCTGCTTGAGCTGAATCTTTACTCCCTAATCCAAATTTTTTTGTTTTAAGGTCAGCAACGCTCTTGATGCCAGATGATGATTTAGTGATGAAAATAGACCTAAAATTTATATCTGTATCACGCATCACAAGTGCCTTGGCTTTGTTATTTGTTGCATGATGCATCCGTATCCAAGCGACATTGGTATTCCAAGCAACATCAATCATCCCTTTTTGTAAGGCTTCTACCTGTGCTTCATAATTTGAAAAAAGTACATAGTCAAGTTTCAAACCATTGTCATTATAATAGTCTCTGATAATATTCCAAATTGGTACTACTTTTGCATCATAGGCTACTGCCCCTAACATAATTGTTTTCATTTTTTCTCCTTAAGGTATTGGTTGGTTTGTGAGTGCTTTACCCAGCCAAATCGATAAAACATCTGTACTAGGTGCCATCACTTGTGCGGCTAAGGCATCTCTTAACAGTCTCTCAAGTGGCAATCTTTTTGCATAAGCTGCGCCACCACCTATTTTCATCGCTAAAGTTGCTACTTCAACTGCGACATCTGAAGCATTGACTCTTGCTGCAATAATCTGCGTTAAAGCATCTGCATCCATGTTTGAGCCACTAAGTGACGCTGCAGTGGTAAAGTGTTTTGCTCCTTGTGCTTTTTTATAGATTTGTGCTAAGTGGTTTTGAACCGTTGGAATTTCACTCAAACTTTTTCCATCACTATATTTTCGATTCATGCTATAAGCTACAGCGATATCATTTATATGTAGCGCAACTCCTGTATAGACTGCCGCTAATCCTGTGATAAAAAATGGTGCTACCACTTCAAAAACTTGTGTTACGCCACTTCCTTCTGCTCCGACTCTATCATTTTCATCTAAGGTGACATTTTCTAGATACATTGGCATAGACGCATTTCCACGCATGCCTAATCCATCCCATTGGCTTGCTTGAAAAGTCACACCCTTACTACCATCAGGTACGAGCCAGTTATCTAAGCCATCTTTTTTTAAAGTAGAAGAGAGCACCATATAGTAGTCCACAAAACCAGCTGCAGTTACAAAACTCTTTTTGCCATTTAAAATATAATTTTCATTCTTTTTTGAGAGTGCAATTTCAGGTTGGTAAAAATGTGTCCCAGTACCTGTTTCACTAAAAGCAAGTGCTAAAGAGATCTCTCCCTTGGCAATTTTTGGTAGTAATGCCTCTTTCATCTTATCACTACCATGCAGTACAACACACATCGTAGCAACATTGTGCATCATATAACACAGTGCAGTTGTTGCACAACTTTGTGCCAATGCTTGTATCACAGTAGCATGTGCATGAAGGTTTAATCCTTGCCCTCCATAAGCTTCAGGTACGATGAGTCCCATATAGCCTTCTTTTTTTAAAGCCGTAAAACTCTCTAGAGGATAAGTTCCCTCTTTATCTGCTTGGTCACTGTGTGGCGCTACATAGGTTTGTGCAAATTGCATCGTTTTTTCATTAAGTTCTTTCATGGTTTCTCCTTACATAAAATTTGGTGTGTGGGATTTTGAGATATCTATGGCTAAGTCTTCATCCATACCGATATCCATCAATCGTTTAATTCTATTTCGATTCATCGTTTTTTTGAGATCTTCAACCGCTTCATATCCTCTTTTATAGTGCTCAATCGACGTACCACCTCCTGCTAAAATAGACAAAGACTCTAGTAGCATGGTTGACTCTCCATTGATCTCATCCATAAACTCTTTTCTTTTAAATGCAGTCTCTTTCAGTGAATTAATCCGTTTAGGATTTTGTGCTAGCGCTGATGAGACATGTGCCATACCATAGGCAACATGACGGGACTCATCACGGCGTACATAGTTTAAAATTCTCTTAGTACTCGCATCAGGCATATAGTTTTCTAAAAACTTCAACAGATCGATAAATGTTCCCTCACCCATAACATGCAGTAAAAATGAGGACTTGATATAATCTTTTTCTGCAAAAAGAGAATACAAAGAGCGTTGTGTGACAGTTGAAGAGTATTGTATACCGCCACCATTGGCATTGGCTCTTTTGGTAAATGCTTCGATATGACGTGCTTCATCATTCATTAATGATGATAAAAACAGTGGTATCTCCATGTAGTAAGGGTTCATCTGTGAGATAAACTTCCCTGGAATGTAAAGGGCTGAAAACTCATTTTCAATAAGATAAGTCATGATTTGACAAATAGCACGCTCAAACTCTGGATCGTATTCTGGGATTTCATTCCACAAGATATCATCTGTTGCGTCCCACTGTCCATGTTTGGCTTCTTCATAAAGTCGTGATACTGGTTCTGCCCAAATTTCTTCTTTATGGTTGATCGCAAAGTTATAATCAACGCTTCCCTCTTCAATGATACAATCTCTTGGCATCAAACCATGATGATCAGGTGCTTTTGTCAAGATAGAATCTTTGCCATGAAAATTCCAATCTCCACTTTTTGGATTGTTGGTATCGATACCTTTCATCGTAAACCCAAAATTGGCTGTTTTGGGAAATGCACTTTTGTGATTGCGTACTTTGTAAGAGAGTTGGTTTTTTAGATGGATTTTTTCAAGAAGCTTATGCCCTTTTAAGTTACACCAACTTGCCAACTCAAACTCTATTTTTTCGTTGGTAGATACAATTTCGATGATTTCACCATCACCTGCAAGTAAAAAAGCATTTTCTAGTTTTAAAAAGAGTGCTTTCCCTACGGCTAAATTGCCAACAAAAATGGTACCGGAATGTTTATAATTTGATTTGTTCATAGTATGTTCCCATATAGGTTAAAAACAACATCTATGGTAAAGAAGTAATATTCTTAAAATGTTTATCTGTCACGCAGATCTGAAATACAAGTATACAAGATTAAACTTTTATTTACCGTTAAAGAATTTATTAATTATTGCAAAATAGGAAAAAGGAGTATAAAAACTCCTTTTTGAGTCAAAATCTATAGAAAATATTTTTATTTTGCTGGTTCCCATGAAAGTAATGCCCATTTGATAAAATTCTCTTTATCTTGTTTAAAACGATACTCTGTTTCATAGTACTTTTCTAATTGTTTTATCTCTTTTGGTGTTACCGCTCCAAGACTCCAACTAATTTTTTTGGCAAACTCTTCTTTAGAATCACTATTAAAACGCATATTTTCACTCAAAATAAAATCTACTTTACACTCAATTCCCATCTGATATAGTATATTTACAAGGTAGATATAATCAGGTCTAGGCTCCACTACACGATCCAAGATATTTAAAATCTCTTCATCTACAAAACTTCCACCGACCTTGAAACTGATATAGATTTTTTTGTTGGCTTTGGCATTTAGCTTTTCAATGGCTTTGTCTATTTCATGTAATTCAATAGAGCGAGACGCGATGATGATATCTGACTTGGGGATATCTTCCCAAGAGTCTTCCCATGATTTATGCAGACAAGTGATATTGTCAAGATCATGTTTTTTACTATTTTCTACTACGCACTCTAGCATAGACTCTGAAAAGTCCATTGCATAGACATGGTCAAGTTTTGGAGCAAGACGAAGTGCTAAGGTTCCTGGACCACACCCTACGTCTAAAAGTGTTTGCATTCCTTCAAGATCTACAGCATTTAAAAACTCTTCTATATAGATACTTTCATGTACCTTTTTATTCATTTGTTTGGCTTTTGCGTTCCAATCTGTACTATTTTTAGTTTTAAATGTTGAGGTGTTTTTTTGTGCTTTATATAGTGATACAAAATCGATTTTTGAAAGGTTTGTTTTTGCAAGACCCATTATTGTTCCTTTGTAATTTTAAAATTGAGGTACACAAAATCGGTACCCATCTTTATTCTCTTTTACCTGTACACGGACACCATAGAGTGTCTTGATATTTTCTGCGGTAAGTGTGTTTTTTACCTCTCCATATGCGACTGTAGCACCTTCTTTGATCATCATTACTTTATTGGAGACATAGAGTGCATGGTCAGGGTAGTGCGTGGTTTTTAAAAATGTATATCCATTTTCAGAAAATTCTTTTATAAATTTTAGAAGTTTGATTTGATTACCATAATCTAATCCTGTAACTGGTTCATCCATCAAAATAATTTTTGACTCTTGCGCCAAGGCTCTTGCTATAAATGTTAATTGCCTTTCACCTCCACTAATCTCAGAGTAGAAATAATTTCTTAAATGTAAAATTCCTACTTTTTCTAGCATCTGAACCGCTATATCTCTATCTTTTTGTCCATAATTAGAAAAGAGTCCGATATGTGGTAGTCTTCCCATCAAAACTACATCAAATACAGTATAGGAGAAGGGTATTTGATGGGTTTGCGGCACATAAGAGATCAGCTGTGCGAGTTCTCGTTGGCTATAACTTTTTAGAGTTTTTCCTAAGAGGTTGACACTTTCTGATGTTTTATAAAAGCCCAAAAGTACTTTTAAAAGTGTACTTTTACCACTACCGTTTGGACCTAAAAGTGAAAGTACATCCCCTTGTTCTATACGCAAATCTATGTTGTGAAGGACTGCTTTGTTTCCATATGAAAAAGAGATATTTGTAGCTTCAATGACAGGTACCATTAAAATCCTTTTCTTGCGTTTCTAAGCACAATTACAAAGATAGGAATTCCTACAAGAGAGGTTAAAATTCCGATAGGTACTTCAAAGGTAAAAAGGGTTCGTGAGAGATCATCGGTAGCAAGTAAAAAAAGTGCACCTATCAAAGCACTTGCAGGTATCATGATACGGTTATCGGCACCAAGAAAAAGTCGTGCTATGTGAGGAACAATAAGTCCAACCCAACCAATCACACCGGCTAAAACAACAGTAAGTGCACTGATAAAAGTAGCAGAAAATATCATGATAAGTTTGAGCATCTTGACATTGACACCTAGTGATTTTGCCTCTTCATCTCCTAAACTCAAGGCATTGAGATATTTAGAAAACAGAAGCAGTATTGCGATACCAACAGCCATGGGAATTAACAACATATAAATAGTATCTTTGCTACTAAAAGAGAGACTCCCCATAAGCCAATAGACAATCGCAGGCAAAGTGTCGTAAGGGTCAGCTGTGTATTTCAAGATCGAGAGTAGGGCACTAAAGAGTGAACTACTAATCACCCCTCCTAAAATCAGTATAATCATGCTTCGATTATTGATATAAAGATAGGATATCGAGAGTGCTACAATAACAGCTAAAAAACCAAAGAAAAAAGTACTCAGCTGTATGCCAAACCATGAAAATTTTAATACCATTCCAAGTGCCGCGCCAAATGAAGCCCCAGCAAGTACTCCTAAAAGACCTGGAGAGACTAAAGGGTTGACAAACATTGCTTGATAGGTACTTCCAGCAACTGCTAAAGAAGCTCCTATCATGATAGCCGCTAAGATCCGTGGTAGACGTATCTCTAAGATGACCGAATTTAAAAGTGCTAATTTATCTTTATCAATGACTACATCATCAAATATGAAGCTCTGCATAAACAGCACATACTCATCTAAAGTGATAGGATATTTCCCCACAAACATAGAAAGTTGGATCAGTAAAATTAAAAGTATCAGCAGTACGGTGAGTATCACTCGCTCTTTATTCATTGATGTAAAATTTCACGAATCTCTTGTGCGCTGAGTTCATATTGTAAAAAGAGTTTATAAAAATCTCTCATTTGTGCTTTGATATCGATAGAAGTCTCTTTGGGATGTAAAACAGTCAATAACCATTTGAGCCCTAAAAAACGCATAAAAGAGATTGGTTTGTCTATCCAATTAAAAGGTCCACTTGGTATAAGGTAGACTTTTTTTTGTTTGACCGCACGAAGTAGGTTCCATTGACTATCTTTTAAAAGTTTTTTATAAAATTTTTTATTGTGTACCAAGATAATATCTGGATTATAGATGAGTAGTTGCTCAAAGCTAATGACTTGTGAATTGTAGTGTCCTTTGACATGACATTTATGGATATTTTCACCACCAGCCAAATCAATAATCTCCATTCTAAATGAGGTATGGCACTCAGTTTTAAGTCCATTATTACCACCTGCATAGTAGACAGTAGGTGTTGAAAGGTTTTTATCTCGAATGCTTTTTGCTGTGTCGAGTGATTGCATACCCCACTCTTTAAGTGCATGTGCACGCTCTTTTGAACCCACTTCATTGGCTAAGATTTCAAAAGATTCTGCCAGCTCTTGCAGTGTCTCATCTTTAAGGAAAAGTTGGGGAATTTTGACACTTCCAAAACTTTTTGTAACTTTTTCTTTTGCATATGTTCTCATCCATTCTGACATAAGTATTAAATCAGGATGGATTGAGAGTACCATCTCAGCATTAGCAGTTTTACCTTGTCCTAGAAATCCACCAATGAGAGGTAAATTAACTGTTTTGGGATCTAAGTATTTTTTCTCTTCATCCCAAAACTTAAATATAAGTCCTGCTATCAAAGAGCGATCTAGTGCATAGAGTTGATACAAAAGTGTAGGATTTGAAGCATATACTTTTTGAATTTTTCTATCATCTGCACCATGTACAGATGATAGAAATAAAATAGAGATAATAATGAGACGTTTAAGTATCATCTCAAACACTCCTAAAAACTGTAACGCACACTAGTAAACCATGTACGACCAGGTTGTGGATATCCCTCATCATACTCATAGTCTTCATCAGTGATATTACGTGCACCTAGCTCAATATTAAGATCTTTCATCACTTTATACCCCACTTTTACATTTGCAACTGTGAAGCTATCACTCTCTAATATCGCACCTCTTTTATGTACTCTAGAGATACGTGAAGATTCATATCTTGCTGATGCTATAAGTTCCCATTGTGGTGCAAAGTCCCAATTGGCATAAGTATATATTTTATGTTTTGGAGAAGCTGCGATCTCAACTTCTACAGCACTTTTGTTTTTACGTCTTAAGTAACTGTATGATCCGCCAAGTTCTAAAGTATCACTCATCATAGCTGCCACGGCAAGTTCAACACCACGATTTTGAACTTCTGCAATATTAACCTTTTGCTCTATCAAAGAGCCATCACTATCTTCCACTTCTATGTACTCCATAGCATCATCGATATCAGATTGGAATATCGCTGTATCTAAACGTACTTTATCATTTAACAGTGTCGTGTATCCAATCTCATAATGTGTCGCTTTTTCAGCTTTTAGATCTGGATTAGGCAGTGTATATCCTAATTTACTAGAGTATCTATCTTTGATATTAGCAAATCGTGTTTTTCTTGAGACTGTAGCACGTACCTGATCACCATTTTTGTAAGAGTGAAAAAGACCTATTTGTGGATTTAGTGCATGTGTAGTTTCAGTTGGCAAACTTGTGAATCCTGTATCTTCATCATATTCTGTTGCTTCAACGGATTCTCTTTGGTCATAGCTAATTCCAGCAACCACACTTATTTGGTCACTAAACTCATAGGTATCTTCTATCCCAAGAGAGATAGTACGATCTTCATAGGTACTTTGTGGTTCACCTAAGTCATTTTCTTCGTGTACATCATCTTTAAATGTTAATGCCATCCGAAGCATGTTCTTTTCTACTATAGGATATCCAACTTCTACCGTTGCCCCATAAGTATAGTCTTCATAGATACTTTGAAATCTAGTAGAAGAAAAAGTTTCATTTTTATAAGCATAAAGTGAGTTATCAAATGTGTCATAATAGACACGTGATTTTACATACCCTTTTCCCACTGCGGTATTTGAGAAAAAATAGATACTCTGTTTGTCATAATTTGGCCATGTCCAGTATCTTGGATATTCGTCCTCATCAGTACCTGCATATAGGGGTGTCTCTTTTTCTGCACGTTGGTCTGAAAAACCGATGACATATTCATCTGTTTCATTTGGAGTAAATCCCATTTTAAAGCTAATCTTTTGATCTTTTTGCTCTGCATTTTCACGGGTTTTATCTGGTTGTATTTCATTAAATGCAAAATTATCAGAGATTGAAAATGCGTCACGATCAAAATATGATCCACCCATTTGCATATACCAATTTCCTTGATTTGTTCCGATGTTAAATGAAGTCTCATAACCAGAAGTATCACTAGATTCACCTGTGATAAATTCAGCTGCAAGTGTCCCTTCCCAAGATTTTACGGGTCGTTTACTGACGATATTGATCGCACCACCAAGTGTGTTTGCTCCATAAAGTACAGAACTAAAACCTTTAGCAACTCTAAGCTCACTTATATCCGCAGTCGTAAAACGTGCTAAATCTACATTTCCATCATAAGGAATATATACGGGTATCCCATCTATAAATAGAGGCACTTGTTTTGAATCAAAACCTCTTACCATGACGTTAAACTCATTTCGATTACCTGTGTGATCAAGAGTTACACCTGGTACTAATTGTGCAGCTTCAACCATATTTTTAAGATTGTGTTTGACTACGATCTCATTGTCAACTACCTCTTCCATCGCGGTGTTTACAGGTTGTTGTTTGGCTACAATTTCTACCCGTCCAAGTGTAAACACATCACTATCTGCTGCTTGAACTACTAAAGATGTTAGCAACAGTGCTGCATACCTACTTACTTTTGTCATAAAATGCCCTTTTTGCAATTAAAAAATCAATGTTATTCCCACTTAAAAAGGCCAACTTTCAGTGGGAATTATAATATCACCTGCAGTCATGATATTTGAAAGTATAGTATAAAAAATCTTTAAAGTAAACAGTTGTTTACTGTTTAATACGTTATTTAGTGGGGGTTTTGATGATATTGTTAATATCTTTTTACTTTGAAGTCCTATATATGTGCATTTAATACATATTTTGATTATAGTATTTGAGCAAGCTTGAAATTTGGTTAAGAGTATTTAATTATAAAAAACCACTAAAAAGTCCATCTGCTACACCTTTAATACAGTCAAATTTACTTTTCATGTCAAAATTTGTAGTAGGGCGCATAATTTGTTTGACTTTAAATGCAAGTAGTGCTCCCATATTGATTTTTATATTTGGTTCGTAAAGATCTCCATAGAGTTTTCCTGAAAGTTCTTGATTTTGCATTTTCATATCAAAGTATGCGCTGAGTTTGTTTAGTTTTTGGTTTATCTTTGCACGTGTGATATAGAGATGACTGTTAGGATTTTGTATTTTAAAATCACATTGAATATGTTCTTGATCGGTTTTGGCTACAAATTGCCCATATTTGAAACTACTTTTTCTAATATCTAGTTTTAATACATCGTAGAGGTTTTGTGTTGTGATACAATTTAAAAAATTGATATTTTTCATGTTTAAATCAATGTTAGTACGCTCATGCGTTAAGTGATAGTCAACAGTACCATTTACTTTAGCATCGAGCATAGTAGGATAATCCATAAGATAGAGTATTTTTTGTGCGTCAACTTTTGAGAGTTTTAAGTTGACTCTATCATTTTGATAGTGAAAATAGGAGTATCCTCCAAAATTTTCAGATCCTCCTTGAATCTGAAGTCCTTTGTGATAGATGATTTTCCCTAAAATGTTTAGATGACCATGATAACGTTTTTTTGTCATATGTGAAAGGTTGTCAACTTCAAATTTATAGTCACTTGTAACAGTTTTAAGTGCTTTATTGATGATTCCATTTTTTAACTCTATGTGTGCAAGTGTATTTTGATGTTTGGTACTAAAGATTTTTCCTCTTCCTGAAAACTGTATCTCTTTGAATGTACCATTTGCATCACCTTTGAGATAAAATTCTCTTCCCATGGCTCTTTTCTTGCAGATAATATTTGGAGCGATGAGTTTATAATTTAAATCAAAAGAGCTACTAAAAGGGTTGATTGTACCTTGTGCCTCAACTTTGGTGATATCATTTAAAAGTAAACGTACTTCAAAGTTTGGAAGGGTCAGTACCATATCTGTAACTTTGACTTGGATTTTGTCTTGGAGTTGTTTTGTAAGATAGTTACTGGCATAGGGTAAAAGTAATTGATTTCCAAATGTGCTGTAAAGCAGTAAAAAAACAAGGATAAAAATAGTTAAAATTATAGATAAAAAAGGTTTGATTATATGCTCCAACTTCATAATTGGAACATTGTATCTTTTTAAATTAAAATAGTTCTGTACTTAGATATCTTTCTCCCGTATCACATAGGATTGTTACAATAGTTTTGCCTGGATTTTCTTGGGCTATTTTTTGTGCTGCGTGTACATTTGCACCTGCGGAGATACCAACAAGAAGTCCTTCATTGTGTGCTAGATATTTGGACATTTTGAATGCATCTTCATTAGAAACTTTAATGATGTCATCATAGATATCAGTATTTAGGATTTTTGGAATAAAACCTGCCCCAATACCTTGGATTTTATGTGGTCCACCATTTTCACCACTAAGCACTGCTGAGTCAGTTGGCTCTACTGCTATCACTTTGAGATTTGGAATCATCTGCTTGAGTATTTCACTTGTACCTGTTATTGTCCCACCAGTTCCAACAGCTGCTATAAAAAAGTCTATATTTCCTTCAGTATCATTGTAGATTTCAAGTGCCGTTGTTTTTCTGTGAATCTCAGGGTTTGCAGGATTTTCAAATTGCTGTAATATGATAGAGTCTTCCATTGTCTTATTTAACGCTTCAGCCTTTTGTATTGCACCATTCATTCCTTGTTCTTTAGGGGTGAGTTCTAAAATTGCGCCAAAGGCAGAGAGTACTTTTCTTCGTTCAATACTCATAGATTCAGGCATAGTAAGAATAAGACGAATACCAAGAGATGCACAAATACTTGCAAGTGCAATTCCTGTATTACCACTAGTAGGCTCAATCACAGTTGTATTTGGACCAATTTTATTGTTTTGAATTGCATTTTGGATCATGTTGTATCCAATACGATCTTTTACTGAACTTGTTGGGTTCATAAATTCACATTTCCCGATAATTTTTGCACCACTTTTTTGTGAGATAGAGTTTAATCTCACTAGTGGTGTATTGCCAATAAGTTCAGTAATATTTTCTGCAATTTTCATTTTTTGATCCTTAGTATTAATTGTGTTCTTTTTTCACTCTATCTTTTATACTTTAATTATATCAAAGCATTAAACAATTGCAAAGTCATGCCGATATATATGAAACTATTTAAAGGTAAGAATGATGAAAATTCTCATAATTGTATCATTGATGATACAATTAACGACTGTTTTATGGGCTGATAAAAGTTACCCTCAATATTTAAATATGAAAAAAGAAGCTTATTCACTTTATGAAAACGATAAAACAAAAGCTGCTTTTACGATGGTAGAAGATTTTATTAGTACTTATCCTCAAAGCTTGAGAGCACAAAATTTATTGGCTGTTTTATATTTTTGGAATGGAGATCTTTCTCGTTCCAAAAATATACTACAGAGTATTTTAAGTAAAGAATCATTTCCACAAGCATTATCTCTTTTAAAAAGAATTGAGAAAAGTGAATCAACACGTTTAAAATCACCTTTAAAAGTTTCAGCCAAGAGTGTTGTAAAAAAGAGTAAACAAAAAGTTTCCTCATCGAATTTAATTCATTTGATAAATAAAATCAAAAATAATCCCAATGATGTATATAGCAGAAAAATATTAGCACTTCACTATGATAAAATCGGAAACTCTAAACAGGCAACTTATTTTGCAAGAGCAGTTTTAAAAATTGAGCCTGATGATAATGATATGGTCTCTTTATTACAAAGTGAAAACGTGAGTCCCTATACTTCTAAAAGAACTGTTCAAAGAGCATTGAGTAAATTAGATGAATTGTATGCAGTTAAATCTTACAATCGTTTTATAAATCTTTATATTTCATTGGAAAATAACAATGTAGTGATGCCAACTCCGATGCATGTTAATGCTCTTGATTGTGCAATTGAGTTAAAACAATATGAAAAGGCTAAGTCAATTTTACATATATACCGTATGCCAAAAAATAAATATATTGCCCAAATTGAAGAACTTTTAGATGAAAAATTAATGTTGAGTCGTTTTGCACAGGATTGTACTACCGGGACGTGCGGTTCTGGTAGATAGTTTTTGGATCAATAGCTTGACTCCAGAGATATCCACGTATCTTTGGTGGTATTTTTAATATACGGCAGGACTCTTTAAAACTTTTTTCCATCACAACATCTTTAAATGGTGAAATATAAATCTTTTCATCTTCAATGGCAACTGCAATTTTATGTGCTATGACACATGTCTTTTGTCTTATGATCTCTTGACGCTCTTTTGCAGAGATGATGATACCAAGCCTTTTGATGATTTTATCTATAGCTCTTAAATTTTCTGTATCATTGTCACTTTTTTCTAAGATATAAAGTTCATTAATCTGTTTTAAGATATTTAAAGTAAAAAGCCTCTCTTTATCGATTTGCAGGTAGTCAAAACTTTTTGAAATTCCTTCACCAAACTCTTCTATAAGTTTATTGGCATAAGTTTCTCTAAATCTATTACGTTTGAATTTTGGATCTTGATTGCTCTCATCTTCAAAATATTTGATACCGTTTTGTTCTAAATAGGATAATAACTCTTTTTTAGAGACCTCTATGAGTGGTCTTAAGAGGTTATAATGTTCTCTTTTCTCTATGGCTTCAAAACCCAAAAGCTCAACCGTACCAGCACCTTTGGTAAACTGCATCAAAAACCACTCTAATCTGTCATTGAGTTGGTGTGCTGTGATGAGGTTTTCATAAGTATGTTCTTCAATAATCTCTTCAAAAAATTGATACCTTTTGATTCGTGCATTTTGTTCAAAATTGGCATCTTCTAAAATGACTTGTGTAGTAAAACATGTCTTTTTGTACTGTGTAGCTAAAGATTTTGCATATGCAATTTCGTGTTTTGCATTCTCTCTTTTAGTATAATCTACAATGGCAATATCAAAATCTATATTTCTCTCTAAAAGAAGAAAAAAAAGTGCAGTAGAATCTACTCCAGCAGAAAATGCAAGTAGATTTTTTCTAGTTTTTAATATCTCTAAATTGGATAATTTTAAGCACGGTTTATCTGTGCGTGAGCCGGCTGCTGAAGCAAACTCAGCGTTAGCGTAGTCAGAGGAATTCACTTCTTCTGACGTTATCTTATGGCTTTTTAGTGATTTTTCCAACAAGCTTATCTCCAGCAATTTCCTCTATGAGTGCTATGTAACTTTTTCCAAACTCTATCTCTTCATCTAAAGTATTATCATTGATAAGTATTTCTCCATCAATATCTTCAGCCCAAATACTCTTTTTAGCTGCGATGAAATATTCATGCTCACTACTTTCACCTTGTGCAACTACTTCGATCTCTTTGCCAATTTCATTTTGGAGTGATTCAATAGTTTGTGTTTCAATGATTTCATTTAAAACTGTAATTCTTTTTTCTACTACTTCGAGTGGAATTTTCTCTTCCATAGTTTTTGCTTTGGTGCCTTCTTCATCTGAGTAAGCAAAAACATTGATACGATCAAATTGAAACTCTTTTAAAAATGAGACTAATTCCTCAAAATCCTCTTCACTTTCACCTGGATGTCCAGCGATAATGGAGGTGCGTACAAATGAATCAGGTGCATCTCTCATAATTTCTAGTTGATGTTTGATAACCTCTGTTCCTGAACCTCTTTTCATGATACGAAGTACTCGGTCACTGATATGTTGAATCGGCATATCAAAGTAGTTATGAAAAGTCTTTGAGCTGATAATTTTTTCTAAAACAGCATCGCTTAGTGTTGAAGGGTAAAGATAGAGAATTCTAGCGCTTTGAACACCATCAATTTTTTCAATAGCGGTGACAAGATCAATCAATCCATCTTTAACCTCAAAATCTCTCAGATAAGAGCTACTATCTTGTGAAATAAAGCTAAAGTCATAAAAGCCTTGAGAAACAAGTTGTGTCACTTCTTGTACCACAGAATCCAATGCACGAGATTGGAGTTTTCCTTTAAATTGTGGAATGGCACAAAAACTGCACTGTTGATTACACCCTTCACTGAGTTTGATATAGGCATGGTAATTTGAACCTGTGATGACACGTTCTTCATTTTTGATTAGGTACGATTTTGGAGAGAAACGGTTCTGTTTAAGATTGATGAGTTCATCAATACGATCATAATCTCCAACTCCTGTAAAAATATCAACCTCTTTCAAATCCTTTTGAAGTTCTTCTTTGTATCGTTCACTAAGACATCCACTCATTACAAGGAGTGAATCATCTTTTCGCTCATCATGGAGATTTAAAATAGTCTGTATACTCTCTTCTTTTGCCGCATCGATAAATCCACAGGTGTTTACGATAATAACATCTGCATCATCCCCTTCATTAACAATTTCATACTCTTGTAGTCTGCCTAACATGACTTCACTATCTATAAGATTCTTGGTACAGCCTAACGAAACTAAATGTAATTTTTTACTCATTTTTATATCCATATATTGTCTATCAATCTCGTTGTACCTACAAAGGTGGCAACTAAAATGATGGTATTTTTGATCTCTACTTCTTCGATGTGATTAAATTCTCTATCTACAATTTCTACATATTCAATCTTTGTATCTTCTAAAACCTCTTGCATAGCTAATGTAATATCAGAGCATTTAAATTGTTGGGTCATCACCATTTTTGTTGCAAGCTTCAGTGCTTTTGAGAGTTTAAGTGCTCTAAGCCTTTCTTTCTCACTTAAGTAGACATTTCGACTACTTAATGCCAACCCATCACTCTCTCGAACAATTTCACATGGTATGATTTGTACATCTAAAAAGAGATGTTTTACCATGTTTTGAATCATAAAGAGTTGTTGTGCATCTTTTTTCCCAAAATAGGCACGTGTTGGGGATGTGATGTTTAAAAGTTTTAAAACTACTTGTAACACGCCATCAAAATGACCAGGTCGGTTATAGCCCTCTAAAATGAAACCTTTGATCTTGGGTGCAGTAATGGTGAGTTCATCTTTTTCATACATAGCCTGTATGTTTGGTAGAAAAACAGCATCTACTCCTGCAAGTGCACAAATTTTAAGGTCAGCAGCTATTTTATTTGGGTAAGAGTCTAAATCTTCACCTTCTAAAAACTGGGTTGGATTGACGAAGATTGAAACAATTGTTTTATCATTTTCAGCAACAGATTGTTTGATAAGTGATATATGCCCTTCGTGAAGTGCTCCCATGGTTGGTACAAAACCAACACTTTTAGTCATCTCTTTTCTATAGGTTATCAACTCTGCAGGGGTGGAAAATTCTCTCATGTTAAGTCTCTTTAATGTATTATTGATTTCATTATAGCAAATTATATTAAGGGACTACATGGATAGTTACGAATATGGCGAACTTTTATCAAAGCTAAATACGAAGATAGACAATATTAAACAAATTATTGATCCTGATAAGGTAGAGTCAAGACTGGAAGAGATTACCGTAATAGAACAGGGTGCTGATTTTTGGAGTGATCCCAAAAAAGCGGCGGTAATTCAGCAAGAGAAGAATAGAGCACTTTCAATTATGAAAAAGTATAACAGTGCCAAAGATGCTGTGACTGATGCTGGAGATCTTTTTGAGATGGCAAAAGATGAGAATGATGATGATACATTTGAGGAGCTTTTTTCTGATGCTCCATCTTTAGAACAGTTGATCTCAGAACTTGAAGTGAACATGATGTTAAGTGATGAAAATGATGTCAATAATGCCATTGTCTCTATTCATCCAGGGGCAGGTGGAACTGAGAGTCAAGATTGGGCGAGTATGCTTTATCGTATGTATCTTCGTTGGGCTGAGAGACAAGGATTTAAAGTTGAGGTTATGGATTATCAAGATGGTGAAGAAGCTGGACTTAAAGATGTGACTTTTATTATTAAAGGTGAAAATGCCTATGGTTATATGAAAGCTGAAAATGGAATACATCGATTGGTTCGTATCTCTCCATTTGATTCTAATGCAAAGCGTCATACTTCATTTAGCTCTGTGATGGTTTCTCCTGAAGTAGATGATGATATTGAGATTGCTTTAGAAGAGAAAGATTATAGAGTTGATACGTATAGAGCAAGTGGCGCTGGTGGACAACATGTCAATAAAACAGACTCAGCAATACGACTTACTCATATCGAAACTGGAGTTGTTGTACAGTGTCAAAATGATAGAAGTCAGCATAAAAATAAAGCTGCCGCGATAAAGATGTTAAAGTCAAGACTTTATGAGTTAGAACTAGAAAAGCAAAAAGCTGAAGAAGCGGGAATTGAAAAAAGTGAAATTGGGTGGGGACATCAGATACGATCATATGTCTTAGCACCATATCAGCAAGTCAAAGATACCAGGTCAAATATAGCCTATTCACAAGTTGATGCGATTTTGGATGGGGATATTACAAAGGTGATAGAGGATGTACTGATATCATTTTCGGCGTAAGTGGGAAGTGATCGTTTAGATATCACTTCCTTTTGTCGGTAGTTTAATTAAAATTCAACTTTATGAGATGTTGTATTGGTTTCACCCTCATTATCTGTTACAGTTAGTGTAATGACTGCGTATGCCGCACTACCACAAGGTTGTATTGTCACAGTAGAATCATCTAAAACACCTTTATTCTCTTTTATGAGTTCATCTTCTACATTAAATCCTTGAGTTTGCCATTCACATAATTCAATACTTTGCCCATTTTCATCTTGATCATAACTATCTACACAACTAAATGTGAATAGGGTGCTATTAGGTCGTGTGATGACTGCAACTGGAGTTGTCGCTTCACTATCTGGTGTTTGCACTACAATTGTAGTTTGAGTTGTGTTTGTTAATCCATCGTTATCAGTGACTGTAAGATAGATAATTTTTTCACCGGTTGTATCATATGATGTAGTGTAGGTTTCACCATCATTGTTTTGAGTTCCATTTTCCCAATAATATTTTACAATGTTACCATCTTTATCTGAACTTGGCTTACCATCTAAAGTGATCTCTTCTCCCACTGTATATGTTTTATTAGCAGTTTTTGATATGACGGCTACTGGAGCGATAGAACCTAGTTCTTCTATAGGTGTTGTAGTATTTTCTCCTGTTTTGGCGATACAACATTCACCATCTGCTGAGCCGCATCCTGTGAGTAATCCAATTAAAATTGCGGAAGTAAACAAACTGTATTTCATATTTTTATCCTTTTATATAATTTCCCATTTATAACATTAAAACTATCAAGATTGTAGGTAGAATGTTATAGCTGAGGTACACTAGTTTAACCATAAGCTAAACTTAAGCTTATATGATTATAAATAAAAAGGCTTAAAATAATATTAAATAATATTTAAATTTATAAAATTATTATTTAAAATAAAAAATACTTCATTTTTTTATTTTAAGGTATATATTATGGATATTATATTTAGTTTAAATACATTGATTTACAACAAACTCTTGATTTGGATATAGAAAAACTTCTACTCTTCTATTTAAATCCATGTTTTGTGAAGAGGTATTAGGTACGATAGGTTTATCAAAAGAGCATCCTTTTTCATAAACAGGATTTCTTACACCACCATTCATAATAAGATTTGCAACACTCCTAGCTCTTTTTTGAGAAAGTGTTAAATTGTAGGCATGTGCGCCTCTGTTATCCGTATGCCCGACAACTTGAACGATAGTTTGTGGATAATTTTGCAAAACACCAATAAGTTTACGAACTTTATAACTAGCAGTTGAGGTTAAAGTCGCAGAATTTATTGGAAACATCATTTGGTCTCTAAATGTAATTTTTACAAACCGATCATTTTTTGTAACAATAATATCTTCATCACTTGTTGCTTCAGCATTTGGAGAAGTATTTACTTCTGTTTCTAATGATTTTGCAATTTCAGCAGCTTGTTTGTCCATGTTATATCCTACAGCACCACCTAAGACTGCACCTGCAGTTGCACCAATAAGTGTGCCTTTTGTATCTTTACCCAAAATATTACCCAAAATGGCACCTGCGGCGGCACCAATTGCTGCACCTGATTTTGTTTTATCTCCTGCAACACTTTGTTGAGGCATTTGTGCACATCCACTAAATAGTATAGTTGCTGTTAAAATTGAAATAACTTTTTTTGAAAATATTTTAGTTTTCATAAATCTTCCTTGTAATTAAATGTACTCCATTATATCTAAGTTTTGTTAATGAGTAAAAATAGTTTTATTTACAATGATTTATGATATTTGTTTTGTTAGGATAAATGTAGATGTTTATTTTTCTATCTATTATTTTGTTGTATTTATCCATATTCTCTGGGTTTGCTTTATTGTCTGAACAACCTTTTGCAAAGATTTCATCTCTTATGCCAGCATTAAAAAGTAACTCTGCTAAGCTTATCGCTCTATCATCAGAAAGATGTTGATTTTTTTGTTTATTTTTATTGTCATTCGCATGTCCTGTTACTACTATATAAAGTCCTGCCTGTTCTTTAATAATAGGAGTGATACAAATAAGTTTTTCTTTAGACTTTTTCTTGAGAAGATAAGAACCATTTCTAAAATCACTTATTTCATGAAAATCAATATGAATGTAGTTACGATAATGTTTGACATATACTGAGCTATTTTGATCTTTGATAGCTTTAGCTTGACATCGATCCATGACTTTAGTCATAAATAAGTTGAGACTGTAAGTTTCACTTCCCATAGGTGCTGGGTAGATAAGATAATCTTTTTTAATTTCTTTAGGAAGTTCTATTATCTTTTTTTCTGTTATACATCCTGCATAAAAAAATATAAAAATCAGAGATAAAATAGTACGAAATAAGTTTTGATAATTCATAGCTGTGATTATAGCAGTTATTTAATAACAGATATAAAATTTTCTATTTAGAAAATTTAAAGTATTTTTTAGATAAAATACCCAACTTTTTTAGACCACATTGATCTATACAATTACATAAACAGGAGAAGCCAGTGTTTGAAGTATTAACGGACTCGTTTAAGAGTGCAATTAATAAAGTACGATTTGCAGATGATGAAAAATCACTTAAAAAAGCACTAGATACACTCAAAAAATCACTTCTCAAAGCTGATGTACATCATAAAGTGGTTAAAGACTTAATTAAAACAATTGAGCTAGAGACAAAACAATCGGGTATTGGTAAAGAGAGTTTCTTAAAATCTATGAAAGAGAATCTGACTAGTATCTTAACAACCCCTGGGAATCAAGGATTTGTTTTTGCTTCAAAACCTCCTACAATCGCCTTAATGTGTGGTCTTCAAGGTTCAGGTAAAACAACAACAACTGTAAAACTTGCACACTATTTAAAAGGTAAAAAGAAAAAAGTTTTAATTGCAGCATGTGATCTTCAAAGACTTGCAGCCGTAGAACAACTTAAGCAACTTTGTACGACAAATGAGATTGATCTCTTTTTTGATGATGGTGAAAAAAACCCAATTAAAATTGCAAAAGCAGCACACAAAAGAGCTAAAGAAGGACTTTATGATGTCCTTTTAGTGGATACAGCAGGTCGTTTGGCGATTGATGAAGAGCTTATGTCTGAGCTTGGTGATATCAAAAAGAGTTTAAATCCTGATGAAGTTTTTTATGTTGCAGATTCTATGACAGGGCAAGATTCAGTAAGAACAGCTGCAACATTTAATGAACTCATGGCTATTAGCGGTGTTATTTTAACAAAGTATGATGGTGATTCAAAAGGTGGTGTAGCTTTAGGTATCGCAAAACAGATCTCTATTCCTTTACGTTTTATTGGTATGGGTGAGAAAGTTGGAGATTTAGAACCATTTTTACCTGAAAGAATTGTAAACCGTTTAATGGGTGAAGGTGATCTTATCTCATTGGCTGAAAAAACATCTGAAATTATTGATGAGAAGCAAGCCAAACGATTAACTTCAAAGATTAAAAAGGGTCAGTTTAATTTTAATGACTTTTTAGATCAAATGGAGAGTATGAAAAAACTTGGAAACTTAAAGTCACTTGTGGGTATGATTCCAGGCATGTCAGGGATGGCTGGAAAACTTCAAGATATGGATTTAGAGAATAACTCAGATATCAGTAGAATAAAAGCAATGATAAGTTCTATGACAAAAAAAGAGCGAGAGATGCCTGATCTATTGAATAATGCTCGAAAAAAGAGAATCGCTGATGGTTCAGGATTATCACAAATGGAAGTGAATCGTTTTCTAAAGCAATTTAAAAATGCAGCAAAAATGGCAAAAAAGTTTTCAGGTAAAAATGGTATGAAAGATTTGCAAAATCTAATGGCACAACAAGATAGGATGCAGATACCAAGGTAGAAATACGGTTTAGGATTTATGATTATGTCATAAGTCCTAAGCCGTAATGAAAAAAATAATTAATAACGTAGGAGAACAGATGGCAACAGTAGTAAGATTAACGAGAATGGGTAGAAAGAAAAAACCTTTTTATAGAATCGTAGTTACAGATAGTAGAAAAAGAAGAGATAGTGGTTGGATTGAGTCAATTGGTTATTATAATCCAATGACAGAACCTGAAGTTATCAAATTTGATGAAGAACGTTTAGCATATTGGACAAGTGTTGGTGCTAAAATGAGTGATCGTGTAAAGAGAATTACAGGTAAGTAATGGCTGATAAGTTTATACTTGAATTTGCTAAATTAATTGCAGATAAGCCAGACTTTGTAAGTGTCCAAAGAGAAGACATTGATGAAGGTTTTTCTGAAATTACTGTCAGAGCAGATAAAAGTGATACAGGTAAGCTCATAGGTAAAGATGGAAAGATGATAAACTCTCTAAAGTCGATTATCTCTGGTTGTAAAGCCAAAGAGGGTAGAGCTTACCGTGTGACTATCAAATCTAATGATGAACAGTGATAAACTGCAAATTGCAACAATTGGTAAAGTTGTAGGCCTTTGGGGCGAACTCAAGCTCCACCTACAATCTGACTTTGAAGAACAATTTCAAAGTGGTAGTCAGTTTGTACTTACAAACGGGAACAGTGTTGAAATAGAATCATACAATCCATCGAAATCACTTGTTAAATTTTTAGGATTTAATGTCCGTGAAGATGCCCAGAAACTTACAAATCAAAAACTTTTTACAACTATTGAAGCTACAAGAGAACAATGCTCATTAGAAGAAGGACAATTCTATTGGTTTGATGTTGTTGGGTCATCTATTTATGATGAAGGTAGATTCTTAGGAATTGTTGACGAAATTGAGCGGATTGGCACGGTGGACTATTTAATTATAAAAACTGCTGAGGACTTAGTAGAAAAAGAGTATCCAACAAAGTTTTATATCCCTTATATTGATCAGTACATTAAACTGTTTGACAGTGAAAATAAGAAGATTGAAACAGAAGGTGGCTTACTGCTTCTAGAGGCATCTTGATGAAGTTTACATTTGTTACGCTTTTTGAAAATCTTGTGAAACACTATTTTGAAGATTCAATTTTAAGTCGTGCAATTAAAGATGAGATTTTTAATATTGACTTTGTAAATCCAAGAGACTTTGCTATGGATAAGCATAAGAAAGTAGATGACTATCAAGCTGGTGGTGGAGCAGGGCTACTTTTAAAGCCTGAACCACTTTCATTAGCATTAGAGTCGATCAAAAATGAGAATCCTGAAGCTTATTTTATATTTGCAACGCCTGCTGGAAAATCTTTTAAGCAAATTGATGCTAAAAGACTTTCTCAAAAAGAGCATGTGGTATTTGTAAATGGTCGTTATGAGGGAATTGATGAACGTATCATTGAAAAATATGCAGATGAGCTCTTTTCGATAGGGGATTATATACTTACAGGTGGAGAATTACCAAGTATGTGTATGTGTGATGCTGTCAGTAGGAATATTCCAAAAGTACTTGGAAATGCCGAATCTTTGGACGTTGAGAGCTATGAAAATAATCTCCTAGAAGCTCCAGCATTTACAAAACCAAATACTTTTCAAGGTAGTGAAATTATTAAAGAGTACTTAAAGGGTAATCATGGTAATATCCTCACTTTAAAAAGCAGGCTATCTGTCTGTAAAACAAACTATTTTAGACCAGATTTGTTTAAAAAGATAAAAAATACAAGGTAACATAGAATGAGAAATAAATATATTGACGCTTTCGAAGCAAAACAAGCTGACGGTAAAAACATTCCTGACTTTAGAGCAGGTGATACTTTAAGAGTAGCTGTTACAATTAAAGAAGGTGACAAAACAAGAGTTCAGAATTTTGAAGGTGTTTGTATCGCAAGACGTGGTGAAGGCACTGGCGAAACATTTATGATTAGAAAAATGGGTGCTAATAATGTTGGTGTAGAGAGAATTTTTCCAATTTTAAGTGATAGTATCGAAAGTATTACAGTTCTAAGACGTGGACGTGTAAGAAGAGCTAAACTTTTCTATCTAAGAGAGAGAAAAGGTAAATCTGCAAGAATTAAAGAGCTTAAAAAATCAAAATAAATAAGAATGAGCTTAGCTCATTCTGTTGTGAACCTTCTAGCTTTTTAGGATTTTCCTAAAAAGTTATTATTCATACTTCTTTACGAAATAAATCCCAATTCCAATTATTACAAATATTAGTGCAACTGTTGAAAATACAAAACTAAGTTCTATTGGTTGAGAGATATCAGGCATTAACCTAATACCCCATGACATCTTTCACACAGTGTTTCTTCATCTTTACTTCTATACTTCCAACAACGAGGACATTTTGCACGTGTGCCAAGTAGAATTTTAAAGTTGTCTTCACCTACTTTAAAGTTAGCCAATTCACCATCTTCTTCATGGGAAATTACTTTACTGACTGTAAACCAATCCTCGGCATCAACACGTTCAAGTTTTTGTAAAGTTGTAGAGTTGGTCTGAATTACAAGTTCAAGTGTTGCTTTGATTTTCTTATCTTTTTTAAGTATGTCAACTGCTTCAAAAAACTTCTCTCTTGCTTCAATCATATAGGCTTCATCAAAGTCAACTGTCGAAGTTTCAATAGGTGTATAAAGCAGATCAAAAACATCTTCAGCATCACCCTTGATAACTTTTGGAGCATACTCCAATACTTCGTCTACGGTATACGTTAAAACAGGTGCTAAAAGTGATAGCATTCCTTTTGTGATGATTGCCATAGCACTTTGTGCTGATTTTCTTATCTGGTCATTTTTATCGTTACAATAAAGTCTATCTTTTGAGATATCCATGTGGATTCCACTTAGCTCGACAGCGATAAAGTGATTTAAGAGTGAAAGACCTTTGGAAAATTCATAGATTTTAAAATATGCTTCTACTTGATCAAAAACTGATTTTGCTTTACCCACTATCCATTGATCAACCGTACCAAGTTCATTGATTGGCATGATCATTTCTAAATCATCAACGTTAGCAAGTAAAAAACGAAGCGTATTTCTTGTTTTTCGATACTGTTCTGCCATCTGTTTTAAAATATCGTCACTTATTTTTTGGTCTCCCATATAATCAACCATACCAACCCAAAGTCTTAATATCTCAACACCGAATTTTTTACTTACATCATTTGGTGCAACAACATTTCCTTTAGATTTACTCATCTTTTTACCATTGGCGTCATTTGTAAAACCATGGGTTATTAGATTTTGATAAGGGGATTTGCCATTGACTGCACAACTGACGATCATAGAGCTTTGAAACCAACCTCTATGCTGATCACTTCCCTCTAGATAAATATCTGCTGGATAATTACCAGCATCATACTCTTTGGAGTCTAAAACAGCTTGCCAAGTTGAGCCACTATCAAACCATACATCTAAAATGTCTGTTACTTTTTCTAAATTTTCAGCTTTGTAACTACTGTCTGGATTTAAAAGCTCTTGGATTTCTTTTTCAAACCAAACATCGGTTCCCTCTTTTTCAAAGATAGAAGCTAAATATGCATGTACTTCCTCATCCATAATCACTTCGCCTGTAGTCTTATCTCTAAAAAATGCGATAGGAACACCCCAGTCTCTTTGTCTAGAGATACACCAGTCAGGTCTGTTTGCAACCATTGATGCAAGTCTATTTTTTGCAGAAGCTGGATAAAAAGAGACACCTTCCATAGCATTCGTTGCAACTTCCCTAAGTGTCTTTTCTTGCTCTTTTTGATCCATTGCGATAAACCATTGGTTTGTTGCTCTGTAGATGACAGGTTTATGTGTTCTCCAGCAAAATGGATAAGGATGTCTGAATTTTGAAACCTTTAACAGTGCATCTCCTAAAAGTTCTAAAATAGGCTCGTTGGATTTGAAAATATGTATACCTACATAAGTTTCAGGATTTGGCAAAAGCTTTTCTCTAATGACAGTTTCGTCAAATAGACCTCCATCATCAACAGGCATGATAACTTCAAGGTTATATTTTAATCCTACACGATAATCATCTTCACCGTGACCAGGTGCAGTATGTACACAACCACTACCGCCATCCATGAGGACATGATCCCCCAAAAGGATTTGAGATTTTCTATTGTTGAGTGGATTGATTGCAAAAAGATTTTCAAGCAGTTCACCTTTAAACGTTTGCGAAATTGTTCCAGTAAGAACCTCTTCATCAATCATATCTTCATATCTTGCAAATGCTACGATAAAGCCGTCAGAGGTTAAAACATAATCTTCCTCGGGATTTAAAGAGATTCCCATGTTTGATGGAAGTGTCCAAGGTGTAGTTGTCCAGATGACAACAGAAGCTTTTTCCACACCTAGTTTTGCCTTAGCATCATCTTCAAGTTCAAATGCAACATAAATTGAATAATCTTCTTTCTCTTCATACTCAACTTCAGCTTCAGCCAGTGCAGTTTTAGCTGCCCACGACCAGTACACAGGTTTGCTTCTCTCAATCAAAAGACCTTTTTTAGCAATAGCACAAAGTGTTTTAAATATATCCGCTTCAAATTCATACTTCATAGTAAGATAGGGGTTTTTCCAATCGGCTACAATACCCAGAGCTTTAAACTCCTCTTTTTGAATAGCGACAAATTTATCAGCATGTTCACGACATAATCTTCTAATTGTTGCTTTTGGAAGTGTCTCTTTTTTCTCAGTACCAAGTTTCTTTTCTACCTGCTGTTCAATTGGCAGTCCATGACAATCCCAGCCAGGAACAAATCGTACATCTTCTCCTAAAAAATATCTGCTTTTTACAACGATATCTTTTAGAATTTTATTCAAGGCATGACCGATGTGAATGTTTCCATTTGCATATGGAGGTCCATCGTGGAGTGTAAAGAGTTTAGACCCTGCACGTTTTTGTGTCATTTTTGTATAGACATCTTTTTCTTCAAACCAATTTTTATATCTTTTAGGTTCGTTTTGTGGTAAGTTCCCTCTCATTGGAAAGGCTGTTTTTGGTAAAAGTAGGGTTTCTTTATAATCCATCTGCTCTATATGCTCCATTTTAAAATTCGCGTATTTTATCCAAAAAGCCCTTATATGGTACAATATTCTTATGAAAAATGCACTCATGATTGTAGGAAAAGCGTTAAAATATAACATCTATTTTACAGCATATCTAAAACGAGAAGTTACAAGCGCTATAGGTGTCGTAGATATAACACTCTTTATTGGCAAAAATGATGAAACGATTGCATCAACTATTAAAG
>JADGDK010000130.1 GCA_016744895.1 Campylobacterales bacterium
GTTTGAACCAAGATGTGAGATCATAGAGGAGAACATGCCATCGAGAGTGATACTCTCATCATGAATTAGATCTGCACTATAGGAGGTATCACCGCTTTTGCCATTGAGTATCTGTAGATTTGATGTAAATTCATCGATATTTTTGTTACTCATTTCCACAATATACATTTTGATCTTTGCCATTTTTGGAGGATTTTGTGTGGTGCTGAGGTCTATGATACTTGAAGAACTGTTGATATCACTATTGTCAAGCATTTTGAGTATATTTTGTTTCTCTTTAAGGTCTTTAAAATTGCCTTTTAAGAGATATTTATTTCCACCATATGACTCTATTTGGATTGTTGGATTGATAGATGTGATTGCATTTGTGAGACTGTTGATATTTTGTCCGATAGTGACTTCAACACTTGAATGGACTTTGTCTCTAAATGTGATAAAGATATTTGCTTGTCCATACTCTTTTCCATAGATCACAAGTTCTGTAAATGGTTTTACGGCATTTTTATTGTATTGTACGTGAAGAATATCTTTGTTTGAGACTTTGAGTGATTTGATGCTTTGCTCAAAAGAGAGTACGGTATACTCTTCTTTGTTTATATGATATGCATCAGCAAAAAGCCCTGTTATTAAGATGATTTGTACTAAAAATATTCTAAACATGATACTTCCTTTATCTACACTTTTTACTTCCATACTGTGACACTTTGTTTGCTGTCTGTGCCATATTCGATAGTTGCACTTTGGTAGTTACGAGATCTTCTTTTTTTCTTTTTGACAGCTGGTTTAGGTTTTTGTACTTGGACGCTTTGTTTTATCGTTTCGATCACTTTTTCTCTCTCTTGGGCTCCACTCATGACCATCCAAAGTTGATCCCCTTTATTGTGTGCCTCGATGATGGCGGTGATGATATCTTCATCTGTATCGACGAGCATCTCTTGTGCAAATTCTGTGGTGGTCGTCTCGATCTCTTTTTTGGTTTTTTTATCTTTTACTTTTTTGTGTATTACTTTGAGTGCTTTCTCTTCTAAGATACCACTAAATAAAAATCCAAAAACTTCAGCAGAGTTTGCGATATACTTGACGACTAAGTCATCTTTTTCTCCCCAAACACCGACGATGTCTATTTTGTCACCGCTTTTTAACATATAGTTTGGATTACGAAATAGTTTTGTAGAGATATTGTAAAGATCATGTTTGGCAATTTTTGCAGTACTGTTGAGATCTTCTTTTTCTATAATTTTACTAATTTTTTCATCGCGTATAGGTTCATCTTTGTAGATTGGAACACTTGCATATTTGTCGATGATTTCATTTGCAATCATTACTTTAAAGGTCACATCATTTTTGGCTATGGAGATAGATTTGAGGTCTTCTTTGGTAATTTTTTTGTTTTGTGCGATAGTGTGTTTGGCTACTATGATATTGATGTTTTGATGTTTTGCATTTTGTATCTGTTGGTTTTGTTGATAGAGCAAAAAGAGGATACCAAGACTTAGTAACAGTAAAAAAAGCAGTCCTATGATCACTATAAGTTTACGATCTCTCATTAAAAACCTCCCAATATACTACCACCAGCACGCATTGGCAGTACGATAAATGCAGCAAGTGCGGGTAGTAAAAATAAAAATACAACCAGTGTCAAAGAGAGATTGACTGTGGCGGCTTTTTTTTCTACTTCAAAAAATTCAGCCTCTTTGATCTCTTTTGCTTGGTTTTCAAAGATTGTTTTGACACCCATACCTGTCTCTTCTGCTAGTTTAAGAAAATCGACCATTGAGATAATATATTTACTTCCTGTGCGTTTTGCTAGGTTGTCATATGCTGTTTTAGAGTCAGAATTACTCAATTCATTCTCTAAAGTCTTAATTTCATTGATCAAAATAGGAGATAGGATACTTCCAGCTTGATCTGCTACAAAATTAAGTGAATTTTTCAATCCTCCACCTGATTCTAAGATAATGATAATTAAGTCTAAAAAACTAGAAAGATCATGATCGATCTTCTCCACACGCTCATTTTTAGCACTATCCAGATATAGACCCGGTGCAAAAATAGCGATCAAAATAGCTGTGATTGTTAGCATGATAGAAGTTTGTAATTCAAAAAAGAAATAAGGAAAAATTGCGAGTACAAGTGCTGTAGCATAAATTGCCAATTGTGTTTGAAAGTACTCCTGCTTTCCAATTCCCGCTTGTAAAAGTTTCCATTTTAACACTTGAGTTTTATTGACTTTATGTTCTGGTACGGTGATATGATCTATAATTGCATGCTCTTGATCATGGTTGTTTTTTAGAGTAGTGACGATACTTCTCATATAGGCTGTTTTTTGATACTCAGCGTAGATAAGCCACACAATGATGAGTAAAATGATAGAGATTATTGTGATTAAAATTGTTAGTATCATGCTTTTACCTTTGTCAATTTCTCATTGATAAAAAGACCAATACCCACCCACATAAATACAAATAATATCTCCATTTTCCCTTGTGCGCTATGAAAAAAGTGTTCAATGATTTTGCCATTAAAATTGGAATCAAGAATAAAAAAGATAAAGACTAAAAGCCCAACAATCATAAAGCTTCCTACTTTTGCTTCACGTGTTGCCACAGTGACTTTTCGCTGTAGTGTGACCCTTTGTTTGATAGAGCTTTCTAACTTTTCCAAAGTATTTGAAAATTTACCGCCTGAGCTTTTTCCTATGCCGATTGCAAGACCAAAGATTTTGATCTCTGCTGAGCGTACTTTTTTATACATGTTCTCAAATGCTTTTTTTTCAGTGATAAGATCTTTTTCTGCTAAAAATTGTTTAAAAAGGGAATGAAATAGTGGGGATTGAGAAATTTCCACAGCACGTTTGAGTGCCACTTCAAATCCTACACCATTTCGCATCATACGAACGATGACAGACATGGCCTCACTAAGCGCTTCGTTAAATTTTCTAGTACGTGAGAAGATCACCATATTCATGATATAAAAAGGGATTGCGCCACCGATTACTGCTCCTATAAAAACAGCAAGAATATTGGAAAAAGTATAATAAAAAAGGAGTACAAACAATAAGGCACTAAAGAGAACAATGAGCAAAAAGATAGAATAGTTTATCGTGTACCAACCTGCATAAGAGAGTCCTTCTATAATTTTATTCAAAAATACAATACTTTTTTGCTGTTTTGCATTTTCTTGTTGTTGGAGTATAGATGCCTCTTTTGAAGATAAAACCTCTTTTAGTTTTGCTGAGTCAAGTCGTTCTTTAGTGTATGTTATGCCTAATACAATAACTACAGTAAAGATAAAAAGTACAAGCGTAGCCAATCCAATGAGCATAGGAGAAGGTGTCATGAGGACTCCTTCTTGTTTAAAAGTGCACTAAAGTGAGGCCATCTCTCAAAAATATCGGGATCACCTTTGAAGATATCTTTGATAAATTCATCCCTCCAGCCACACATTACATCTGGTAAAAATTTCGCTAATTCATCGATAAGCATCTCTTTTTCCATGACAAAATTATCATCAAAAACACGTTTATCGATATCTACACCATACATCTCCATTTTGCTAATGGCACGTGATGGTGTTGCAAGTGCGGTCTGTTTTCCTTTGGTACTTTTGTCGTCTGTATGAGTTAACTCTCTTTTAAATTGGTAAATATCCAGTAGTGACACGATACCACCATCTTCGATACGCTTTTCAACTTCAGAGATTTTAACAACTTTTCTCGTACCGTCTGGAAATCGTACTAGCTGTACGATAAGATCTACGGCACTTACGATTTGTGATCTGATAAAGTTACTATTTGCACTTGGTCTTGCTTCTAAATACATGTTTTCAACACGTACGATTGCCTCTTTGGTATCATCTGCATGAACGGTTGTCATAGAACCTGGATGTCCTGTATTCATGGCATTTAGCATGACGACGATTTCACCACCTCTACACTCACCGACGATAATTCGTCTAGGACTTGAACGTAGGGCTGATCTCAAAAGTAGTTCCAGTGAAATTTCACCTTGTCCCTCTTCATTTGCAGGTCTTGCTTCATAAGCTCTGACACTATGACATGGCATCTGTGGTTTGATCTCTTTGGTATCTTCGATTGTTAAGAGTTGATCTCCTTCATCGATAAAGCGTGTCATAGTATTTAAAAAAGTTGTTTTACCCGAGCTTGTTCCTCCAGAGACAATGATATTGAGTTTGCCTTGGATTGCTTTGAGAAGAAAATAAGCCATTTTATAGTCCATCTGTCCACTATCGATGATCTGTTCTAAAAAGAGTGGTAAATCACGAAACTTTCTTAAAGTCAGACAGCTTCCGCCGTTTGCTGCGATTGGTGGGATCTGTGCTTCTATTCTTGAGCCGTCGTTTAGTTTACTGGATGCAATTGGGTGTGCATCATCTACTTTACGATTGTTTTCTGCAAGCATCTTATCTATAACGCGTCTGAGGTCATTTTCTGTTTTAAATTTGTACGGTGTGGTTATGGTTTTACCGTTGTAAATGATATCAATATAGTCTTTGGTGTTAATAATTACATCATTTAGCCCATCACCAGTAACACGAAAGATTGAGCTGATTGGTCCATATCCTTTTAAATTATCGACTATAAAATTAATCATCTCATTTTTGATTTCACTATTTTGAAAAACGCCAGTATCTTCATAATGATCAGCCAAAAAGTGAGGTATGGTCTCTTTGAGTTTTACTGTTGATATATTTTCATTGGTTTTGAGTCTGGAGACAAAAGCATCATAAATGTTATGAGCCATGTTAAAAAGAGCAGGATAGGTGTAAATTTGTGGAAATGTAAGTTCATCCCTATTTTTTGGTTTTTCTTGTGGTGTAAAAGATTTTATAGAGTTCTGTTTTTCTCGATCTTCTAAATAGTTATGTTGATTTTTTTTAGCAATTTTCTCTTTTAACCCCATCTCTATTCCTTACTACCCAACAATTTTTTAAAAAATGATTTTGATGATTTTTGTGGTTGAAGTGTTAAGTCTGTATCTGCGTAAAAAGGGCTTCTTTTGAGCGTTTTTACAAACTCAGCATTTGGCACTGTATCACTGACCATTTTTCCATAGTTCCAACACTCTCTTAGTACTGCTGCTTCGTTGGGAAGATGGATGTCAAAAGTGATATCTCTACTTTTATCCAGTGCCAAAATTTCTTTTGCATCTTTGAGTGAAATTGAGCTTTGTGAGTTTTCACGATTGATCACAATCTTGACTTTATCTCTCCATCCAGCTTTTCGCATTAGCTCATAATAGGTCTGTAAAATTGAGATATGTATGGTTGTGAGTTCCGTTACGATATGAATTTGATCTGAGATCTCTTCTATTGCAATTTGCAGTTCACTATCTTGCGCTAAACCACCATCGATCACAATATAATCAAAATGTTTTTTTAGTGCATAAATGAGATTGATCACTTTACGAATACTCTCTGGATTATTGAGGGATTCACTATCGATATGAGACTGAATCCCTGGTATTAAAAAGAGGTTATTTTTGGTTTTATATAGTCCTATGTCTAACATTTGCTCTATATTGTAATCTTCGCTTTCCAATAGATCTATAATGGTTTTTTTGGGTGCAGGAATTCCAAAAAAGATATTGCTGATTGCTTTGGTTGTTGAGAAGTCAAGATAGAGTACATTTTTGAGTGGATGTGCAATTGCAGTTATATTGGCTAAGTTTGATGAAATAGTGGTTGTACCAGTTCCTCCTGTAGTACCAACAAAAATACTTACATCAGATCGATTATTTGGGTTTTTAGTGATATTTTGAAAATTTTCTGTAATTTTAGTTTGGAGATGTTCTTGAGTATATTTTGAGATAGGGATATATGAGGCGATATTGTATCTACCAGCATGTAAGATCATCTCATCATTGTCTGGTCCGATAAAAATTGCTATGATATTGGAATCCAATACAAATTTTCCAATCTCATCAATATCTTTTATCTGCTCAATACTAGCAATCAAAATAAATGTTTTTTCTCTCTGCTCAGAAATTCGGTGTTTTAATTCATTGAGAAGATTTAAAGTGATGAGTGTGTTATCACTCATAGTTTGTAGATCCGTTTGAATGGTTGCTGTTATCTCTGGATTTTTATCATAAAGGGTCAGAGCTATTTCTCGTCTAAAGGCGGGGGTATTTGTTTTTGTATCAGAAAGTGTAAGTTGATCGGCAATATATTTTGTAAGTGGTGCAATAGTTTCAAGATTACTATTTTTAAATTTATCAGTAAGTTCTAAAATTGCAATGATTTCATCTTTTTCATCACATACTGGATAGGAGTTAGTA
>JADGDK010000131.1 GCA_016744895.1 Campylobacterales bacterium
GGTGTAGATAGTGTTGATGCTGGTGGGAACGCCTTTAGTGTTAGTGCTTTACAGGCAAAAGCAGGAATAGATTTCTCTGCAGCAGATACGGTAACAGTAAGTGATACGGGTGCCAATTTAGGTGATCCATTAAGTGCTTATGGTGCTAATGTTGATAGTATTAATGTGACTAGTGGCACGATGAGTATCGATGATAGTGATTTAGGAACGACAACTGTTAGTGGTGCTGGAAATGTTACCGTGAATGCTGATGATGCAAGTGTGGATTTGAGTAATGTCAGTAGTACGGGTACTATTACAATCAATAGTTCGGCTGGCAGTAACAACATCACAGGTAGTGCACAAAATGATACGATAAATATTGATGCAGGTAACTTAACTGCTGCCGATGTAATAGATGGTGCTGGTGGTTCAGACACACTAAATATCGCTACAGCAGGTACATCTGATGCAACAAACATAGATGTTGAGACGATAAACCTGGCAAGTGGAACCAACAATCTTACACTTGACTTTTCAAACGCAGCAACTATCAATGCCAACTCGGGTGATGATACCATTACTTTTGGTTCAGGTTCTGTAACAGCAAGTGACACAGATTTTTCAACTGCGAGCACGATGACAAATATTGAAACTTTAGATTTAAGTGGCATGACAATTAATGGTGCAGATGACCAAGAACTTATTATTACTAAGTCTATGATTGAAGGTTGGACAGATGGAGACAATGATATTACGCTGAAATTAACAGCAGACCAACTTGAAAATATTCAAGTAACTGCGGAAGATACAACCGCAGCAGAAGGTAGTGCTAGTACGCATGAAGTTTTAGTGGATGCACATACGTATGACTTTGGTGACGGTGTTACACTAACAGCGGAAGTAATATAGTAATAATTATATAGGTCCCAATGTTCTTAACACTTCTAGAACAGACAAAGGTTTTAGAAGTGTTATATCTCCACAAATATCATGATGTAATTTATCCCTTTGTAATATTTAAGACAATTTAACTTTTTGGTACAAAAATTGCTGATATTGTAGCAAAAGGGAGAGTTATGTCTAATCAAAATATTTTGGTATCGTTACAATCAGCAATAAATGCACAGAAAATTAATGATGTTGAATTAGCTAAAACACTTTATATGGAAGTTTTACATCAAGATCAAAACTGTGTGCAAGCACTTTGTAATCTTAGTGTCATTTATAAACAAAATGGCAATTATTCACTGGCTTTAAGTACTTTAAATAAATCAATTTCTCTCGAACCCTCTAATATTATATCTTATATAAACCTTGCATCTTTGTATCTCAAAATCGATTTATTTGATAAAGCTTTAGAAACTTATGAAAAAATACTTCGTATTGATCCAGCAAATGCAAATATCTGCAATTTTATTGCAATTGCCTATGAAAAGAATCGAGACTTTGATAAAGCGATACATTTTTATAAAGAAGCAATTAAATGTGATATAAATTTTGTAAAAGCATATAACAATATTGGTGTTATTTTATATAAACAAGGACGATATCATTCTGCTATTGAGATATTTAAAATGTCGCTTTCTATAGATCCTAAATTAGTTTCAACTTATGTAAACTTAGGTGCTGCATGTAATAAAGCAAAGAACTACAAAGAAGGTGAGAGTGCACTTCTTATGGCAATTAAACTTGATGATAATAATTCTGGTGCTTATGCAAATATTGGAAATATTTATAATAAGTTGAAAAGACATGATGAAGCAAGAATCCATCATGAGATGGCACTTATGTTAGATGATAAAAGTGCTTCAAATTATGCCAACATAGGTATTACTTTTAAAAATCTCACTATGTTAGATAAGGCAGAAAATGCTTTAGAAAAAGCAGTAAAGATAGATCCAAACTTTGTGAATGCTCATTTTGATTTGGCGACGACTTACCTTTTGATGGGTGATTATGAAAAAGGCTTTCAAGAGTATGAGTGGAGATTTCAAAAAGATGAGATGAAGTCACTATTTCATAACTTATCAGATATTTTGGAAAAGCCCAAATTTGAGTTAAATTTTGAAACAACTGGTAAAACACTTTTACTTTATTCTGAACAAGGTTTTGGTGATATTATTCAATTTGTAAGATTTGCAGAAGAGTTGAAAGTACAATATCCTGAACTAAAATTAAAGATTCAAGTTCGTCGTGAACTTAAGTCATTGATTAACACAATGGACTGTTTTGATAAAGTAGTAGAACGTGGTGAAGCATTAGGAGAATTTGATTATCAGTTTGCCGTTATGAGTCTTCCTTATTTGTTAAAAACAACTATTAAAACAGTTCCTAATACTCCATATTTAAAGGTCAAAGGTAAATTTAAACTCAATATAGATGAAAAAAAATTAAATATTGGTGTGGTTTGGGGTGCTAGCAATACGGGTGAGAGTTATGAAGATAAAGTTTTTTCACTTAAATATTTTAGACCTTTGATGAAGGATAAATCAATACAGCTTTATTCATTACAAGTAGCTGGGGATTCTAAAGAGATAAAAGCGTTAGGTCTTAGTAAAAAAGAGATTATTAACTTAGAAGATCAATTGACTGACTTTAAACAAACAGCTTTAGCAATTGAAAAGTTAGACTTGGTTATCACTACAGATACTTCTGTAGCACATTTGGCAGGAGCTATGGGTAAAGAGGCTTGGATCGTACTTCAACAAAATGCAGATTGGCGCTGGGGACAAGAAGTAGATAAAACAATATGGTATCCAACACTGAAATTATTCCGTCAAGATAAAAAAAGTGATTGGGAAAGTGCTTTTACAAAGGTGTATAGTATGATAGAAAAGAGAAGAAGTAGATGACAGCATCTTTAGGACAGTTAGGTAAAAATCAACTTTTAGATTCATATGAGGCAATGCTTACTTTTCATTTTGGAAATGTAGCTACTTCTACCATTGAAAAATTATCTCCAAGTGCTTTGAAAGATATTGATGTTAAATCAATCAAAAGTATTTCAAAAGAGTTAGGGCTTGAAGCACGCCATAAAAAATTGCCTTTAGATCAGATCCAAAAACATATGTTGCCATGTATTGCAATCTCAAAAAGTGGAATGAGTGTAATGCTTGTTGATTTTGATGATAAAACAGCAAAGATAAAACGAAACAAACTTGACCCAAAAGAGGTTGTTACCAGACAGAGCCTTCAAAAATATGATACATTTCTCTTTATTACAAAGCCAGAAAAAGAGAGTGCTACTTTAGAGATTGGAGATAAAAAAAGTAAGACTTGGTTTTACACGCCTATCAAAAAAGAGTGGAGGGCTTATATTGAAGTAGGTATTTTAACTCTTTTTATCAATATTTTTGGCTTAGCATTACCTCTTTTTACAATGAATGTTTATAATCGCGTTATTCCAAACTTTGCAACAGAAACTCTTTTTGTATTGGCTTTTGGTGTAGGAGTTATATTACTTTTTGACGTAATCTTAAAAAGCTCTCGTGTGGCTATCATGGAGAAAGTGACTCAAAAACTTTCAAATCATTTTGAAGAAGAATTATTTAAAAAAGTGCTTAGTATTCATAGCCAACATGATCAATATCTTGTTGGAACTAAAACCAATCTTTTTCGTGAATTATCAGTTGTTAAAGATTTTTTTGCGACAAAGGTAATTTCAGTACTTGATATACCATTTTTCTTTACTGCTGTTTTAGTAATATATATCATTTCACCTGTAATGGCAATCGTTCCTATCGTTGCAGCTATACTATCGCTTACATTTAATTTTATAATGCAGTATCCTATCGCAAAACTTCATAAACAAAATTTTGAAGGAGCACAGTCAAAACAGGCATTTTTAGTAGAACAACTTCAGGGACAAGAGGCAATAAAATTAGCAAATGCCCTCCCTAAACGGACTGAGAAATGGCGAAAAGTGGTAAATTTTTATAACCAAGTTCAGAGTAAAATTCAACATTTAACAGGATTAAGCTCATTTATATCCTACAGTATTTTACAAGGTGTATCACTTGCCACAGTAATTGTTGGTGTATTTGCTATCCATGATGGAACTCTTTCTGTTGGTGGATTGATTGCAGTAACAATTTTAGCTGCACGTGCAATGGTACCTATAATTTCACTCTCAAACATCATGATTAAGTATAAACAAGTTAAAGAGTCATTAGATTCACTTAACAAATATTGGCATCTACCAAGCGAAAATCAAAAATATGTAGAGTTAGGTTTAGGTAGAGTAAATGGAAATATTGCATTTGAAAATGTAAGTTTCACTTATCCAAGTGCACAATATCCTTCAATTTCAGAATGTTCTTTTTCAATAAAAGCGGGTGAAAAAGTAGGAATTATAGGACAAACAGGTGCTGGCAAATCAACTATTCAAAAACTTTTAACAGGTATTGAGTCAGCAAGTAGCGGCCGTATCTTTATTGATGATATGGATATATCTGCGATGCACTCTGTAGAGCTTAGGGAAAATATTGCACTTATGCCTCAAGAGCCTTATATATTTTCAGGAACACTCAAAGAAAACTTAGAACTGTCACGAAATATTTCAAAAAAGGATATGAGTGTACTTCTAACAAAAACTGGACTTTCTGATTTGGTTCGAAAAGCTGGATCCGCAGACGATTTTCAAGTAGGTGAAAGAGGTTCAAATCTTTCCGTGGGGCAGAGACATCTTGTTGCATTAGCTAGAGCAATGATGAGTGATGCTCCAATTCTTATTCTTGATGAACCTACAACAGGACTTGATGTTGGTTTAGAAAAACAGTTAGTCAATCATCTAGATAATACACTTGGAGAGAAAACAGTTGTTGTTATAACGCATCGTTTTGCGGCATTAGAACTTGTAGATAGAGTAATTTTGATAAATGAGGGTAAAGTAGTTGCAGATGGTCCAAAAGAGAAAATCTTAGCAATGTTACAAGGAGCAGTATCATGATCGAAGAAAATGGATGGAATTATCGTTTAGTTACTCTTCCTATTGTTGCTTTTTGTACACTATTTATAACATGGACAGTTTTTACTGAAGTTGATGAAGTGGTAAGAGGTGAAGGGAAAGTAATACCTTCCTCTCAAACTAAAGTATTACAACATCTTGAAGGTGGGATTGTTGAAGAGATCTATGTAAAAGAGGGGCAAGATGTTAAAAAAGGTGAAGCAATTTATCATTTGAAAAATGCTACATCACAGGCAGACTCTAATCAAAAAGAGATTTCACTTGTAGCTTATAAAGCCCAAAGTCAAAGACTTAAAGCACAAATAGATTTTAAAAAATTGGTTTATTCAAAAGAATTTGATTCAAACTTAGCTGAGCGTGAAAATAATATTTTCAAAGAAGAGATGCAAAATTTTCATGATGAATTGTCTACATTTAAAGATCGACTCTCTCAAAGTAAATTAGAGAAAAAACAGAAGTCTTCGCGTTTGGCAAATTTAAGAACAGAGCTTAAAACTGCAAATGAAAATGTTTCTATTTCAGAAAATCTAGTTAAAAAAGGTGCTGCTTCAAAGAAACAATATTTGACTGAACTGTCAAAAAAACAGTCATTAGTTACTCAAATAACTGATATTAAAAGTAGTATTCCTATTATGCGTGAAAAAATTTCAGAATCACAAAATCAGATTAAAAGTTTTAAAAGTGAAACTAAATCAAAATGGTTAAAAAAACTCTCTGAAGTTGAAACAAAGATTAAACAACTTTCTGAAGAGAAATATGCACAAAGTGATAGAGAAGAACGAAAAGTGGTCGTTTCTCCTGTAAATGGTATTGTAAAAAAGCTTCATTTTCACACCATCGGAGGTATTATAAAATCAGGTGATAAAATTGCTGAAATCACGCCAATAGATGATAATTTAGTAATAGAGGCTAAAATAAAAACCAATGATAGAGGGCAAGTGATATTGGATCAAAATGTTTCTATTGAAATTACTGCTTATAATTATGCAAAATTTGGACTTTTAGAGGGGAATCTTATCTCTATATCTTCAGATAGTTTTGTGGATAAAAGTGGTGCAGATTATTATGAAGTTAAAGTTCAAGCAAGTAAACATGAGTTTGCAACCGATAAACCTATCGTGCCAGGAATGGTAGCTAATATTAATATTTTAACAGGTAAAAAAA
>JADGDK010000132.1 GCA_016744895.1 Campylobacterales bacterium
CAATAGTATAGATGGTTGAACCATCTGGTGATAATACAAGATTACTCATATAATAATCTGAGTCCTCAATTGTGTAACTTCCTATAACTTGACTTACATTACTCTCATTCATATAACTTAAATCATTATCTAAGATAGAACCAATCATCGCATGCATATCATAGCTATTATTTAAGCCTGATGCTTGCGTCACTGGATTAAAATTTAAAAGATCTTGCATATCAATTTTACCATTTCCATCTAGATCTTCATCTATGATATCTACAATATAGCTATTTAGTTTTGATTCAAGATTTTCAAAATCATATAAAATAGCTTTTGAAGCCTGGACATAGAGCATTTCTGAAGCTAATGTAACACGAGCTAATTTAGCAACTTTTAAGTTTGACCCTTTTGCAATCAATCTCAACGTTCCATAATTAACTGTACCAGAAACATCAAGAATACCGTCATCATTACTATCTCTATCTATGCCACCCTCAACTTCAAATAGATAAAATTTATCTACTTCTAATACATCAATATGTCCATTAAAATTACCAATTTTTTCAAGACTATCTCCATTAGATGTTTTTTCAGTATATAAAAGTGTACGTACTTGATTTGATCCTAGGCGATAGATTTTTACTGTGGCATTTGCCAAAACACCTAATTGTGCTTTCATCAAATTCACTTCTGATATATTATTTTCAGGGGAAGATACAGGAGGCCTGGTTTCATTCTTATCTGGAGAAGAGACAGGAGGTTTAGTCTGATTCTTGTCTAGAGTTTGAAGGGGAACTACTTTAGCACCTCCACCACCACACCCTGATATACCCAAAGCAATAAACAGAAGCAAAGAAAAAAATTTATTTTTACAAGTAAACATTATTATCCTTTTTAATTAAATAGGACAATATTAGTTTATTTATTATTAAATTTCTCTTAATATCCCAACTTTAGCATATAAAAGTCAAATCCACCTTCACCAAAACTTTCACTCTCTCCAACTATGACAAAGCCGCCATCTTTTACTTTTGCTATACCTCTTGCAATATCATTTTTCTTTCCACCATAGACATTTGCCCAGATAAGTTTTCCACTTTTTTGATCAAGCTCTAACAGATAAAAATCTGCTCTTCCATTACCCATAGATTTTGTAACACCTGCAACTAAAAAATTACCAGCATCTGTGAGCGCTATACCTCTAGCATACTCATGGTTTTTCAAACCGAAAAGTTTATGAAAGAGGAGCTTTCCAGTTTTATCTATCTTCATGACATTTAAGTCTCTTTTTTGGCTATTGTATGATCTTGTTTCACCTGCAAGTACATATCCATCTTTAACTTCTTTTACAGCATACATGGTATCTGCTTTTTTTTCACCATATACTTGTGTCCACTCTTCTTTTCCATTGGCATCAAGTTTTATAATATAAAAATCACCCACTCCTGCACCATAAGATTCTGTAGTACCTACAACGATAAATCCACCATCACTTGTAGCGTCAATTCCATACGCACTGTCTAAATCTTCACCACCATATGGGGTACTCCAAACCTTATTACCTTCACTATTGAGTCTTGTGACATAAAAATCATAACTACCATTTCCATATGATTTTGTTGCACCCGCAATCACTACACCACCATCATCAGTTTTAGTCATCGCTCTAGCATAATCTTTTCCCGTACCACCAAAAGTTTTTTGCCATATCGTTTTACCTGTTTGGTCTAATTTGACAACATAGATATCATAATTGCCACTTTCATTATATGACTTACTTGTCCCTGCCGCTACTATAAATCCATCACTTGTTTCTACGATTGCCTCAGCTGAATCTTTTCGCACTTTTCCAAAAACTTTTTTCCACTGAATCGTACCCTCTTTATCCATCTTCAAAATCAATACATCAGTTTTACCCTTACCCATTGATCTTGTTTGACCAGCAACAGCACATCCACCATCACTCGTAGCGGTTACAGCATAAGCAATGTCATCTTCATCACCACCAAAAGGTTTTTGCCATACTTTTTTGAGTTCACTACCATTTTTTGCAAATGAAAAGCTTGAGGTAAATACCAATAGTATCAGGATTAAGAATATTTTCATGGGGGAAACCTTTATAAGATTTTTTTATATTATACTTTGTTTCTGATTAATAAAAACTTAGAAAAAGCTTTATCTTTGTCTAGATTTTGTAGGTACATTAACCCAAAATTCTTAAAGTAAATTTATATATAATAATTGGTATAATTATTGCTGTTTATTTAAGATATTATAATATCACTCAAAAGGAAACCTAATGAAAGCTGTCGTTATGGCTGGTGGCTTTGGAAGTCGTATCCAACCACTCACACACTCAACTCCAAAACCGATGCTCCCACTCCTGAACCGTCCTATGATGGAACACACCATGTTAAAACTTCGTGATCTTGGAATTACCGATTTTATCGTGCTTCTTTACTACAAACCCGAAATTATAAAAGACTATTTTCAAGATGGTTCCGATATGGGCATGAATATCGACTATATCACTCCAGATGATGATTATGGAACAGCTGGAGCTGTAAAAAAAGCACAAGAGCTTATTGGAGATGAAAATTTTGTAATTATCAGCGGTGATGTTGTGACTGATTTTGATTTTGAGAAGATGTTTACATTTCACAAAGAGAAGAATTCCCAACTTACAATTACATTGACAACTGTTGAAAACCCACTCCAATTTGGAGTTGTTATCACAGACAATGAAGGCAAAATTGAGAAATTTCTAGAAAAGCCTAGTTGGGGAGAAGTTTTTAGTGACACGATAAATACGGGTATTTATATCATAGAACCTGAGATATTAGATGAGATTCCTGCAAATGAAAATTACGATTTTGGAAAAGATCTATTTCCATCATTGATGCAAAGTGAAGTAATACTATGGGGATATGATGCCAAAGGGTACTGGAGAGATGTTGGAAATCCTGAAAGTTATCGAGAAGTATATGAAGATATTTTTTCAGGAAAAGTAGCACTTGAGAAAAAAGGTAATTTAATTAAACATGCTGACGGTCAATTATACACTGAAGAACCAATTGAGCTTGATCCAAGTATAGAGATTATTGGAGATGTTTGTCTTGGGAAAAATGTAACCATTGGAAAAAATGTCAAACTTAAAAATAGTGTCATTGGAGATAACACAAGCATTGAAGAAGATTGTAAAGTAAGCAACACCGTTTTATGGCAAAATGTTAGCGTTGGGAAAAATGGAGTATTTGATAGCTGTGTAATTTGTAACGACAATAAAATTGAAAAGAATGTTAGTGCAAAAGCTGGTCTAATTTTGGCTGAAGGTTGTGAAGTTGGACAACTGGTAAACTTTGAAAAAGATATCATTATCTGGCCAAATAAGATTATTGAAGATGCTGCAATCGTCAGTAGTAGTCTAATTTTAGGAAGTAAGTATAAAAATTCTATTTTTGAAGCAGGTCGTGTAACTGGTAAAACAAATGTAGAAATCTCTTGTGATATGGCCACTAAATTAGCTGAAGCCTTGGCATCACAACTACCAATTGGCAGTCAAGTAATGGTCTCTAGAGATTATAGTAGAAGTGCCTTGATGATTAAACGTGCATTTATGAGTGGATTAATGTCCTCAGGTATCAATATCATAGATGTCAAAGGAAGTCCAATCTCTCTCATGCGACATGACTTAAGCAATAGTGATGATATAGTTGCAGGTGTACATTTTATGCAAGATATTGATCCTGCAAGTACAAAAATTCTTTTCTTTAGTGATGAGGCACTCTATATTAACTCCAATCTTGCTAAAAAAGTTGAAGCTGCATTTTTTAGAGAAACATTCCGACGTGTAGATTTTCAGCAACTAGGTGCAATTCAAAATGCTAATCATACAGATGAATGGTATAAAAAAGCTATCAAAGAAACTGTAAATATAGATAAACTAAAACACTCAAACTTCCGTATAGCTGTCGATTTAACACATGGGATGCTCAGTGAAGTCTATCCTCAAATCCTAAATACTATAGGAATTAATAATATTCTCATCAATGCTTATTATGATGAACATAAATTATCAAACCAAAAAAACTTAATTAAGCGATCTAAAGAAGATATGGCAAAGATGGTAAACAATCTAGAACTTGATATGGGATTTATCATCTATCCAAGTGGGCAAAAAATTACTCTTGTTTGTGATAAAGGTGTGGTTCTTGATCGTCAGCTTGGACTTTTATGTGTACTCTATTTATACAATCAAGAAGCGACTAGTAAACGTAAAGTATTTCTCCCTGTTTGGGCACCAGATGTCATGGATGCAAATTTTGAAAATTTAGAAATTACCAGAGGACAGTATGCAAACTTTAAAGCAGAACAACTCAATGAATATGATTTAGTAGCTTCACTTGAAGGAAACTTTGCATTTACAGAATTTACAAATCACCGTGATTCAACATATGCAACTTTAAGAATTATGGAGATGCTAAGTTCACAAAAGCTGAAACTTTCAGAGATTCTTGAGCATATAACATCGTTTTACTATACTAGACTTCAAGTCGAATGTGACCAAGCACTCAAAGGAAAAATGATGAGAAAATTCCTTGAAGATGCTAAAGGTAAAGAGTCTTCAATGATTGATGGTGTTAAAATATGGATTAACAAAAATGCTTGGATACTTATGATTCCAGATCAATATACTGATAATCTTAACCTTTATATACAAGCAAATAACGATAAAGAAGGTCAAGTGATACTAGACCAATATCTAGACAAAATAGAGAATTGGAAAATTAATGACTAAAAAGCTTTCTGTCAATTTCTTATGGCATATGCATCAACCATACTATCGTGATGATATAAGTGGTGAAATCGTAATGCCATGGGTATTTTTACATGCGATAAAAGATTATTATGACATGCCTTGGTATCTGGAAAAGTTTCCAAAAATCAAGGCAACTTTTAACCTTGTACCCTCTTTATTGGTACAACTTGCACCCTATGAAAATCCTGAGGTCAATGATAAGTTTTTAAAAACACTTAGAAAAAGAGTAGAAGAGCTTAATGATGAAGAAAAAGAGTACCTAGTTGAATATCTCTTCTTTTCTAATGAACACAACATGATAAAGCCATTTGAAAGATATCAAGAGCTATTTTTAAAAAAGGAAAATTTTACAAATAGCGAGTTAATTGACTTAGAAATTCTTTTTATCTTGTCATGGTGTGGCAATTATCTAAGAGAAAGTAAAGAGATCGTAAAAACACTGATCAAAAAAGGACGAGGCTATACACAAGAAGAGAAGATTAAACTTTTAAATACTTTGAGTGATTTTATTAAAGAGGTCATTCCTTATTATAAAAAGCTTTCAGATGCTGGGCAGGTTGAGATTTCGACGACACCTTTTAACCACCCTATTTCACCACTTCTATTTGATATCGAAAATGGAAAATTAGCAAATCAAAGCACAACACTTCCAAAATACGACGGCAACTTCAAAGAGTACGCTTTTATGCAGATAGAGAGTGCCGTGACATATTATGAAAAACTATTTGGCAAAAAACCACAGGGCTGGTGGCCGGCTGAAGGGTCTGTAAGTTATGATTTTCTAGAAGTTTTAAATCAAAAAGGGGCGACTTGGGCGTGTAGTGATCAAGAAATTTTATATAAAAGTGGACATTTCACAAAAGAAGATATTTACAAAAATAATGTTTTACATTTTAAAGATAAGTCGATAAATCTCTTTTTTAGAGATAGAGAGTTAAGTGATTTGATCGGTTTTAGTTATAGTGGATGGGATGCTAAAAGTGCTGTTGCTGATCTCATGCAAAGACTGAGAAAGATTTTCGTAAGTAGTTCTCAAAATGCTAATGTCAATATCATTCTTGATGGTGAAAATGCCTGGGAACACTATCCTGATAACGCTATAGAATTTTTTGAGTTACTTTATAGTGAACTTACAGATTGTAACTGGATTGAAAGCAAACTATTTACTGAAGTAGCAAATGATACAAAAATTGCTTCAAATGATCTTCATGA
>JADGDK010000133.1 GCA_016744895.1 Campylobacterales bacterium
ATCACACTGCTTGAAAGAGATGGTATATAAAAATCTTTCTCTTGTCTAAATGCAGCTTCTAACTCTCTACGGGTAAGATACAAAATTGACTCAAATCTCTTTGATGCAATAATAGAGTTAGGAGCAAGAAAAATTTGCGTAATTTCTGGAAGCTTTGCAAGTGCTTGCTCTCCAAGTGCTTTTGTATCTACTGGCACTGCTCTATAAAGCAACACCTTAAGATCATTCTTAGCACATATCTCATCAATCTTTATCTTCTGTTTTTTATCTTGCAAAAATAACATTCCAACAGCAAACTGTTTGGGTACTGAAACACCAAGTTTTTCAGCCTCTTGTTTCATAAACTCAACTGGCATTCCAAAAAGAAGACCACTACCATCACCACTCTTTCCATCAGCAGCAATTGCTCCTCTGTGCATCATACGCTCTAGCGCAATGATTGCATCTTCAACATTCTCGTGTGTAGGTTTATTGTCGATACTGGCAAGCAAACCAAAGCCGCAGTTATCCTTAAAACTAGTAAGTAAATCCATTAAAAGCCTTTATAAAAAGTCATTTATATTATCTAAATATCGGTAAACATTTGTTGATTTTAGAGTATTGCTGTTACAATAAGTCCTATGCAAGGATATATACTAAATATAAATCGTGTTAAAGATGAAGACTTAATTGTAACGCTGATAACACAAAATAGGTTAATAACTCTTTACAGATTTTATGGTGCACGACATGGAAATATTAATCTTGGATATAAACTAGATTTTGAAGCAATACAATCTCCAAAATCTTCAATCTCAATGCTCAGAAACGTATTACATTTGGGTGATAAATGGATGGTAAATCCTAAACGATTTTTTATTTGGCAACATTTTATAAAACTTTTATATGCACATTTGAAAGATATAGAAGAGTTAGACAGTTTCTACTTTGATCTACTCAATTCTATGAATCATAAGTTTGAAAAACAAAATCCGGTTCGTGTAGTAGTTGAATCTTATATCGCACTACTTGCATATGAAGGTAGGCTTCATGATGATTTTAGATGTTTCGCATGTGAAAACACTGTAACGCAACACTTAGTATTAACAAGAAGTTTTTTACCTGCACATTATGAGTGTATATTTGGTACTATTTTAAATATAGAAAAAATTATGGAACTTTTTTTAACAGGATCTACACTAAACTTGGATGATGATGAAGTAAATATATTATGGAAAATTTTACAAGAGGGGATATAATTGCTTAAGGAACAGGTCAAAACTTTCTAATTCCAACTTTGATTCTCTTTGTTTCACGCCCCACACAGGTTCAGGAAAATATGAATCTTCTTCAAACCGTGACATAATATGAAAATGTACGTGTGGCATGTAATTTCCAAATGAAGCAATATTAATTTTTGTCGGATTATAATAGGAAAGCATCTGATGTTCAATAATATCAATCGTTCTCCAAATTTCCTCTTTTACAAGTTTAGGACATTGGGAAAACTCTTTATAGGGTTCTTTAGTAAAGATTTTTAACCATGGAATTTCACTCTCTTCAACTTCTATAAAAATTAGTTCATTTTCAAAAAATTTCATCTATTTTTGATTAAAATGAACTAATGCACTTCCCCAAGTTAAACCACCACCAAAGGTATCAAGTAGCATAAGGTCACCTGTTTTTAATTTACCATTTTCATACCAGTCATTAATTGCCATTGGAATAGAAGCAGCAGAAGTATTTCCATACTTAGCAACAGTCAATACAGTTTTTTCCGATGGGAAATTAAGTTTTTTACCTACAGCATCAATAATTCTAAAATTGGCTTGATGTGGAATAAAAAAGTCGATATCTTCACTTGTCAAGTTATTTTTCTCAAGGATATTTTTCACATCTTTAGTAAGTGTATTTACCGCAAGTTTAAAGGTCTCATTACCTTTCATTTTAAGGTAATGTAGTCCTTCATCTAATACTTTTTGACTACAAGGGTTACTTGAACCACATCCAGGGGTTATTAAAAAGTCTTGATAGGAACCATCAGATGAAGTATGAAGGTCAATAATTGACTCCTCTTTTTTATCAGTTGTCCCTATAACTGCAGCACCAGCACCATCTCCAAAAAGTATACTCGTTGTTCTATCCTTGTAATCTATAATAGAACTCATCTTTTCTGCACCAATAATTAAAACATTTCTTTTAATACCTGATTCTACAAATGCTTTTGCAACATTCATAGCATAAACAAAACCACTACATGCCGCACTAATATCAAACGCAGTAATATGAGAAATTCCCAACTTATCGGCAATAACACATGCAGTAGAAGGCATACATAAAAAATCTGGAGTAATCGTAGCACATACTATAGCATCAATTTCTGTGGCTTCTAGTCCACTTCTCTCAATTGCAATTTTTGCTGCTTCATAAGCTAAGTCACTTGTAGATTGATCATCACCTGCAATATAGCGGTTTTCAATGCCTGTTCGTTGCTTGATCCACTCATCAGAGGTATCAACAATTTTTTCAAAATCTTTATTTGTTAATTTCTGAGAGGGGGTATATGCCCCAATTGATTTAAATGATGCAAGCATAGTCTTCCTTTTGGATAATTAGCGATATTGAGCTAGAGAATCTTCAATATCTTGATTGATATTTGTTTCCAAAAAATCTCTAGCTTGATACATCGCATTTTTAATGGCAATTTTATTACTTTTTCCATGGCAAATTATAGTACAGTTTTTGACACCAATGAGTGGTGCTCCACCATATTCAGCATAATCTATCTGTTTTTTTAACAGTTTAAAGACACGTCTCATAAGAAGTGCACCAGTCAAAGCTCTTGGCGATCTTTTTATATTTAGTTTGATTAATTTAGAGATAGAACTTGCTACACCTTCACTGGTTTTAAGAAGTATGTTTCCTACAAAACCATCACAAACAACAACATCAACACTATCATTAAAAATATCACTACCTTCAACATTTCCAATAAAAGAGGGATGTGATTTTAAAAGAGTATATGCCTCTTTTGTAGTCTCACTACCTTTAGATTTTTCCTCACCATTAGATAATAACCCAATACGTGGTTTCTCAACTTTGAAAAAATCTTTAGAATACACATACCCTAAAACGCCAAACTCAAAAAGATGTTCAGCCTTACAATCAACATTTGCACCGACATCTAAAACAAGAGTTCTGCCTCCTGTTGCTGTGGGCATCAACGCTGCAATTGCTGGACGAGAAACACCTTTTACACGGCCAATTCTTAAAGTTGCCAAACTCATAGTAGCTCCACTATGTCCTGCAGATACTATGGCTTCAGCTCTTCCTTCTCGTACAAGTTCAACTGCTTTATATATCGTTGACTCTTTACGTTTTAAAGCATCAGTTGCACTTTCACTCATAGAAAAAACATCATCACATTCTACAATCTCAATATATTTTTGTAATCTTTTAGGTATTCGATGTGCAAATTCTAAAGATTTACCAACTAATATAACATTGAATTTTTGTTTTGATTTTTTTAATGAAAGGATAACTCCATCTACAATAGGGATAGGACCAAAATCCCCTCCCATTGCATCAACTGCTATAGTATGCATTAATCGTTAGCTTTATATTCGCCTGTAGTCTTGTTGATGTGGTGTGGCATTCTCCACGTTCCATCGCTATCTTTTACTGGTCTTGGAAGACTTAACTTATAGTGTGTTCTTCTCTTTGCAGCGCGTGTTTTACTCACGCGTCTCTTAGGTACTGCCATAATATTACTCCTGTTTTTCGTTTTTACATTTATCGCAATAATGATAATCAGACTTTATTGAACTAATCTCACTATGCACTATCTCATCAAAATCCACCATGTGGTCTTGACACTCTATCATATCTAAATCTTCAACTTCAGATAAACCATCATATACTTTGAACTTTTGTTTTTCATCTATTGATAAAGAAAAAGTATCTCCGCATATATCACAATCAACCATCGTTTGACCACACAGGGTCATATCTACTGCAACAATTCTGTTTGACTCTTTAAAAAAAGTGCCCTCACAGATGAGTAAATCATCTGCAATATTAAAATCAGACTTTGTATAAGGTATCTTCCTAAACTCGATTTTCATATGTTTAAAACGCTTATATTACCTCTTCTTTGCTAAAGAAGAACTGTATCTCATTTGCAGCATTTTCTAAAGAATCACTTCCGTGTACAGCATTAGCATCAATACTCTCTGCAAAATCAGCTCTAATCGTTCCAGCCGCTGCTTCTTTTGGATTTGTTGCACCCATAAGATCTCTATTTTTACTCATAGCATTCTCGCCTTCAAGTACCATAACTACCACTGGACCACTTGTCATAAATTCTACTAATTCACCAAAGAAAGGTCTCTCGGCGTGAATTGCATAAAACGCACCTGCAGTTTTAGTATCTAACTGAATTTTCTTCATTGCAGCTATTCTTAGTCCGTTTGACTCAAATCTATCTGCGATTTTGCCAATAACACCTTTTTTAACAGCATCTGGTTTGATGATTGATAAAGTTTGTTCCATAATTGTTTCTCCAATATTGATAATTTTTAATAATCTATTTTATTTAAAAGCGAGGGAGTATATCGGAATATAGTTTTAATGGAGTTTAAATATAGGAAGATTTTATAAGAATATTGAGTAAGAGCGTTACACTCCTACTCAAAAGTTGTGACTACTCGTCGATACAAGGTGTTCCTGCATCAGCTCTGTCAGCGTGAAGTGTCATACCATCTTTAGCTTCACCCCAAACGATACAACCCTCTGTTGGGCAAGACTCAGCACATGCTGGAGTATCAAAGTGACCTACACACTCAACACATTTATCTTCGTATACATAGTAAATTTCTTCACCCGTTGGATTATCATCCTCATCAACAATTGCTTCTACAGGACACTCATCAATGCAAGCTCCACAATTTATACATGTATCATTTATAACTACTGCCATATTAATTCCTTTATATTAAATTTCGACTCAAATTATACCAAAAAAATGTGAAAAAATCTATATTTTCAAATAATCTTTAATTTCTTCAATCTTATCAGTTGCTTCCCAACTAAATCCCTCACGTCCAAAATGCCCATATGCAGCAGTTTTTCTATATATCGGTTTTAAAAGATCCAAACTTTCAATTATTCCGCGAGGTGTTAACATAAATACTTCTCTTACACATCCTTCAAGTCTATTTTCATCTACTGCTGAAGTACCGTGTGTATCTACTAAAATAGATACTGGCTCCACAACACCAATTGCATATGCAAGTTGAATTGTTACTTTTTCACACACATCTGCAGCTACTAGATTTTTGGCAATATATCGTGCCATATATGCAGCACTTCGATCAACTTTTGATGGATCTTTACCAGAAAATGCTCCACCACCGTGAGGACAACTACCACCATAAGTATCAACGATAATTTTTCTTCCAGTTAAACCAGCATCCCCTTGAGGACCACCAATAACAAACCTACCAGTTGGATTAATATGATATTTTACATCATCCGCTAAAAGTTCTTTAGGGATGTTTTTCATAATCACCTCTTCAATTACTGCTTCTCTTAACTTATCTTGCTCAATATCTGGAGAATGTTGTGTTGAAACTACAATCGTATCAACAACAGTTGGTTTACCATCAACATAACGTACACTCACCTGAGCTTTACCATCAGGTCTTAAAAATGGAAGCACTCCACTTTTTCTACACTGTGCTAATCCAGAAGTTAATTTATGTGATAAATGAATCGGTAAAGGCATTAAAACATCAGTTTCACGACATGCATAACC
>JADGDK010000134.1 GCA_016744895.1 Campylobacterales bacterium
ATTAAAAACTATCTAATAGAGATCATTAAAAATTATGAAAACGAAGATGAAAAAAAAGAGTTAGCTCAAAGGTTAGCTAACTTTTTGCCTGAATTATTTGAGAAAGATTTTCTATACTCTTATAACTTAAATGAAGATATAAACCCAATGCAGAAATCCTTAGATGTATTTTATGGATATTGGATTGTTTTATCTAATCTTGGTCTTGAGAAGAATTATATAGATGAAGAGTTTAAATCAAAATTTGCAAGGTATCTTTTATTACTAAGATCTAATTATCAGGTGATTGCAAGAGGTTATGCATGGACTCAAAGTAGTCTTATTTTATCTAATCAAAAATTAGATACTGTTTGGTTATCTGGAATTCATATAGATGATTCTAATATTCATAAAATTAATTTAGAAAGTTCTGTATTATCTCATGCAAGTATAACTAATAGTAATATAACTAATGCAAATTTATCTTATTGTCGTCTTAATTCAGCATATATGAATGTATCTGATTTAAGTGATACAGATTTAACAAGCTCTTATTTAACAAGTGCTGATCTAGAGAATGTAAATTTTACAAATGCAATATTAAACAATGCAAATTTAACTTACACTCATTTAGAAGGTGCTATTTTTAAAAATACACAGCTGAATAATATTACTATTGATAAAGAAAATGCTGAATTTTTACGAAAACAAGGTGTTGCATTTACGGAAAAGAAAGAAGATAAGGATGAAGAGGTTTAAACAAAAAGTTGCTTAAAACTTTTTGTTTTAAGTTTCATATCTAACTAGATAAAAGGAATACAGATGGAAAAACTCACAATAAGAGAATACGCAACCAAACACAAACTAAGCACCTTTAATGTCGTAAAGATGACACGATCAGGTGAACTTAAAATAGAAACAGTCAAACAAGATGGTAAAGAGGTAGTGCTTATCTGTGTTGATGAGCAAGAGATTGAGATGGAAGCTCCAAAAAAGAGTAAAAAAAAGAATGAATCAAGAGCATTGAGGGCTGAAAATATGACGTTGAAAAAAGAGATCGTACGTCTCAAAGAGGAATTAAAGAATTGTCAAAATAGGTTAAAATCTATAGATTGATTGGATTTAAAAAGGAAAAAATTCAATAGAATTAATTTTTTTCTATCATCTTCTATATCTCTTTGATTCGTTATCATGTAGTATCTTAAAGCTAAAGGAGTCTTCATGAAATCTTTCAAAAAAGTAAGTTTAGTTTGGGCATTGTTTTTTCTTGTCCCTCTTGGTGTTTTTGCAAAATCAGCAGCGGTGATTGATGCAGAAGTTGATATGGCAATAAGTCAGTTTCATAAAGAGGTCAAAGGTTCCAAAACATTTTTGAAAAATGTTGAAGGGTATCTGGTCTTTCCTGAAGTGATCAAAGCAGGAATTGGCATCGGTGGTGAATTTGGAGAAGGGGCATTGCGTATCAAAGGTAGCACCGTAAATTATTATAACACAGCTGCAGCATCTATCGGTTTACAGTTAGGTGTACAGAAAAAATCGATCATTATCGCGTTTATGACACAAAAAGCGTTAAAAGACTTTCGCAATAGTGAAGGGTGGAAAGCAGGGGTTGATGGCTCTGTTGCAATTGCAAAATGGGGAGCTGGAAAAGATATCAGTTCTGTAAGTTTTCAAAAGCCGATCATCGGATTTATATTTGCCAATGAAGGATTGATGTACAATCTCACCATTGAAGGAAGTAAGTTTACAAAAATTCATCCCTAATAGTATGGATAATTAAAGTGCTATTTTAGTGTCTCAAAAGCCCTATTAAAATTGTGAGCAATTTTAGAGAAAAAAAGCACTTTGTATCATTGAGTATTACTGATTGTTAGGCAAAACTCAATTGGGCATAAGAATCTTCTTCTTCCATTTTTATATCTATTTGACTAGATTGTGTAACTTTTTCTCGATCCATAGTCGTTTTTAAAGATTCTAAAACATGTAAAAAAGGTCTGGATGGAGGTGTTTTTATATTTTTTATCTCTTTTTCTTTTATTAATTTGACCGCTGTATTTATAGTCTCTTCATAAACAAGTTTATTGGTAGCACGTTGAATTCTATAATCACGCATATAATCGTAATTATTGTGTAAGACCTTTTTTTCAATCTCATTTAAACGTGTGTCTTCTTGAACTTGTTCCTTTTCTAAATCAAGTTTTTGTTTATAGCTATCTATTTTTTCATTATAAAAGGTATCAAAATCTGGAACTAGCGTGTATAAAACTGTTAATGCATCATCCTCTGTCATATCTTGTACTTTTTTAGAATTTATTAGTTTATTTAGAATTTGTGCAGATGGCACAATATAATTATATTTATCCTGTTTCCCTGTAAAACTTACTCCAGTCGAGGTGATCGCAGGTTTCTTTCCTGTATATTCAATATGTACCATAGTTTACGCTCCTATAAAAATATTTTACTATGTAAAGTAAATCGGTACTATCTGATAAAACATTAGTTTTTGATAATTTCCTTTTATTATAGTAACAAATATTGAGCCATTATTTTAATGGTATAATATAATCATAAAGGAGTAGATAATGCCAAAATCACACAAATTAATTTATGCTTTTTATGTGATTATCTGGATTGTTTTAGCGATAAATCCAAAGTATCCTGAAGATTGGCTTCTTGAAAATGTACTTGTTTTTATTCTATTTCCTACAATATTATGGTTAGATAAAAAGTATCACTTTAGTTTAACGAGTGTAATATTATTTTTAGTATTTAGTATCTTTCACAGTATTGGAGCACATTATACTTATGCCGAGATGCCTCATTTTGATATGGTTACACAATTTTTTGGATTTGAGAGAAATCATTTTGATCGGCTTGTCCATTTTCTCTCTGGATTACTTCTTTTTAAACCAATTTTAGAGATTATCATAGCGCATATTGGAAAAAATAGGATTGCTTTAGTTTTCACTTTTACGATGGTTACTACCATTGCTACCTTTTATGAAATCCTTGAGTGGTTAGCTGTTATTATATTTCATTCAGATCTTGGTGTTGCATTTTTGGGTACCCAAGGAGATGTTTGGGACGCACAACAAGATACTTTGGTTGCCATGCTTGGTGCTTTGATAAATGTAGCTATTTTTTATCGAAGCTATGGGCATCAGAAGTAAAACAATGGTGTTAAATATACCAAATCTTTTAAGCCTCTTTCGTATTGTAGCTGCACCATTTTTGATACTTTCTGGTTATCTTCAATTACCAACACTTTTTTTGACTTTATTTGGGTTGATGTTTCTCTCTGATGCCCTTGATGGCATCATTGCCAGAGCTTTAAATCAAACATCTGAGTTAGGTGCAAGATTAGATAGTTATGGAGATATTGTGACTTATCTTAGTGCTCCCTTTGCTATTTGGTGGCTTTGGCCAGAGATCATTACACAAGAGTTCTCTTATATCGTTGTGGCGATTTTTCTTTTTATATTGCCTGCTTTGTTTACATTTGCTAAGTTTGGAAAATTAGCTTCTTATCATACTTGGATTACTAAAGTTTCAGCACTCTTAATGAGTACAGGTTTGATGATACTTGTATTTTTTAAAAGTGCATCTCTCTTTCATATCGCAGTATGGTTTTTACTGATTGAGACTATTGAAAATATCACGATTACGCTGATACTTTCCAAGCAAAAAACCAATATACACTCTCTTTGGCATGCTTGGAAAAATAGGGACTAAAGTAGTCCAATCTCTTTTAAAATAGGTCGTATCTCTACTGAAATTTCAGCAAGCATATCAGGGATAAGATGCATTGCTTCATCTTCATGTCGCCACTCTTCGAGTCGTTGATACATTAAGTTTTTCTCTTCATCTGCTATATTTGGTGATTTTTCTACTGCCTCTTTGATTTTTTCTATTTTTTGCTGCATGTTATCTCCTTTTTTAAAACATATTTTACCATTATTTAAATAATCGCGTAATGTGTTATTTTTTTAGCACCCAATTTAAAAAGCTTTTTTTCTAATGAATGTGCAGTTTTTCGAAGTCTCTTTTGTTCTTTATGAAGATAGGGTATAAGAAGTTTTGTGTTTGAAAATAATTTTTTATTTTCTATCAAGTAGGTTTCAAAAAGAGATAAATCATGTTCTATACCCAAAATATCAGTGAGCTTTTTTAATTCTTTTTCTCTAGATTTAGGAAACAGTGATTTTTTAGAGAGTAGGTTGACATGATACATATGGTACTTCGCAAATTTTCTAAAAGTATGAAACTCTTCGATATCTGATTTTTCTAAAGCTTTTTTTATTGATTTGTAGGCTTTTTTATAGGTTGTTTGAAACCCTATCTTTAAACTATTGAGATCATCACTATTTAATTTTAAGTGCTTTAGGTCTTGTATCTCTTGTTGAATATTTTTCTTACAAATTTCTAACTTAGTATTTATCTGTTGTTGAGAAAAGTTTTCATCATGACTTTGTTTTTTTAAAGATTTTTCAATATCCAAAAATTTATCTTTTGGCAGTGTATGGTTTTTGATGAGTAATTCAAACATGTCTAACATCACTTTGGTTTCGCGCGATCCAGCTAAGAGTTTTGCCATTTCCCGATAAAAGGTGTTTTGTGTTTGATAGAGTGTAGGTTCTTTCAAAATTGGTTTGATAATTTGAAGTAATCCTCTATGACTTTTACACATTTTTCGAATTTGATGTACTTTTTTTGCTAATGTATACTCTTGGTTTTGGATTTCAAGTAGTGTAGTTTGAAGCTTTTTTTTTGTGATATTTTGAATTTCGTTTTGAAGATTTATATGGGATTCAATTTTGAAGTGCATAATCTTCTCTTTTTGAACATTATAACAAGTTTTTGTGGTGTTGTATTTGTAGAAGTAAAAACAGAGATAGAAATATCTCTGTTTTAAAAGTGACTAACCTCTAAGTTCTAGAATTTTGATAATTTGAGTATATCTATCAAAGTCTTTTGATTTTAAGTATCTTAAAAGTCTTTTTCTTTGACCAACAAGTTTAAGAAGACCTAGACGTGAGCTATGATCTTTTTTGTTTGTCTTTAAGTGCTCAGTAAGATATGTAATCCTATTTGTAATAAGTGCTACTTGTACTTCTGGAGAACCTGTGTCATTCTCACCTCTGCTAAATTCTTTAATGATCTCGGATTTTTTCGCCGTATCTAAAGCCATTTTTGACCTCCTGATTGGTATTTTTTTAAATGGAAAAGTGATTATACATAATTAAACAAAAAAGTAGTTTAATCTAATACACCATCTTTGTAATTCCATTCTGCTTTTTTATTTCCGTTTTCAAAATACTCAATTGAGACACCATTTAACGTACCATTTACATAGTTAAGTTTATATTGAGGATTACCGTTTGGATAAAAAGTAGTACTTTGACCTTGTTTTATATTGTCTTGATAGTTCCACTTTGCTTTTAGTACACCGTTTTCATACTCGTTTGATATACCATTTAGCATCTCATTTTCATAGTTTAGTTCATATTGAAGATTACCATTTTGGTCATATCTTGATGTGACACCACTTTGTTTGTCATTGATAAAATTGATATCTGATACTTTGAGCCCATTTTCATCATATTTTGTACTGACACCATTTAAAATATCATCTTGAAAATTCCATTTTACTTTGATATTTCCATTTTTATAATACTCTGTAGTGATACCATTTTTTTTACCATTTTGATAATTATACTCAAATTTTAGCTTGCCATCATCAGAATATTCTTTTGATGTTTTAGCATTTGCAGAAGATACTAAAAG
>JADGDK010000135.1 GCA_016744895.1 Campylobacterales bacterium
AACCATGATTATCTACACCTAACTCATCAAGTGCATACTTCGTACGATGCAGTACGATTTCAGACTCATCCTCTACCTCTGCATAATCACGAATACGTTTTAAAAGTCTCAGTGCAATTCTAGGCGTTCCTCGACTTCTTTTTGACGTTTCTAAACATGCATCTTTATTTGACATACAATTTAACTTTATTGATGCAATAGAGATAATTTTCGCTAACTCTTCATGGGAATAAAAATTAAGACGAAAATGCATTCCAAATCGATCCCGCAAAGGAGCACTAATCATCCCTGCTCTTGTAGTTGCTCCAATCAATGTAAAACGAGGCAAATCAAGCTTTATAGTCTGAGCAGCAGGTCCACTTCCGATAATAATATCCAAACGAAAATCTTCCATAGCAGGATATAAAATCTCCTCTATAGCAGGAGAGAGTCTATGTATTTCATCAATAAAAAGTATATCACCCTCTTCTAAGTTGGTTAAGATTGCTGCTAAGTCTCCACTTTTTTCTATCATAGGTGCAGCAGTAGTTTTGATACTAGTATTCATCTCACTAGAGATCAAATTTGCTAATGTTGTTTTTCCTAAGCCTGGTGGTCCAAAAAAAAGGACATGATCTAAACTCTCTTCCCTTTTTTTTGCGGCTTTTATAAAAACTTGAAGATTTTTTTTGATCTGTTCTTGTCCAATATACTCATCCCATGAGGTAGGTCGAAGTGTGTTCTCTTCTTCATTGTCAAATGAAATTTTTTCAACCTCAACAATTCGTTCCATTAGTATATATAATCCTCACTTGGGAATTTTCTATTTTTAACTTCATCAACATAATTACCAAGTGCATCACGTATAAGTTTACCACCGTTCATATACTGCTTTACAAATTTTGGTTTAAAATCTTCAAAAAAACCAAACATATCACTCCAAACAAGAACCTGTCCATCGGTATCCACACCCGCACCAATTCCAATGATAGGTATTGAAACAGCATCTGTTATAGCTTTTGCCGCTTCAGCTTTAACACCCTCAACAACAATAGCAAATGCCCCTGCTTTTTCAATAGCTTTCGCATCATTTATAAGCCTATCGATATCCTCTTGATCTTTACCCCTTACTTTATAGCCACCTTCACTTCTTACATACTGAGGCATTAAACCAATATGTCCCATGACTGCTACAGAAGCGTCTGTTAGTGTTTTAATAATGTCTGCACGTTCTGCTCCACCTTCAATCTTCACAGCATGTGCATCAGTTTCTCGATATACTCTTGTCGCATTTTTAAGTGCCAGTGACTTTGTCATATATGCACCAAAAGGCATATCAAGTACAATAAGCGGTAGCTTTGCACCCATGCAAACTGCTTTTGTATGATAAATCATCAACTCCATGTTTGCCGAAAGCGTATCTGGTTTTCCAGAGAAGCTCATGTTTAGTGAATCCCCAACTAAAATCATCTCAACACTTCCATCAAATAACTTAGCAAATAGTGCATCATATGCTGTAACCATCGTAATAGGTTCTTTACCTTTCATGTTACGAATTGTACTTACTGTCACTTTTTTAACTATTTTTTCTGTCTGTATACTCATCATTTTCCCCAATATGAAACTAGATCAATTTTACCTAAAATTTGCTATAATCCCAAATTCTATTTCATACTGCAATATAACGGAGCTATTTTTGAAAAAACTTGTCGCATATATCACAACTGGCTATCCTGATCTAGATTTTACAGAAGATGCATCACTTGCACTAAAAGAAGCAGGCGTAGATACACTTGAGTTGGGTATCCCTTTTTCAGATCCTGTAGCTGATGGTCCAGTGATTGAAGCTGCAAATCTGAAATCACTTCAAAATGGTTTCAAAATCGATCATCTTTTAGAGGTTTCAAAAAAAATTGCACCAGAGATTGATACGCTTTGGATGGGTTACTTTAACCCTTTTTATCAAAAAGGTATTGATACATTTATAGAAGAAGCTAAAAAAAGTCATGTTAATGGTTTCATTATTCCTGATCTTCCATATGAAGAAAGTAATATCTATAAAGATAAGTTTTTAGAAAATGATCTTGCATTGATAGACTTTGTGGCACCTACAGATTCGCCTTCACGGATTAAAACAATTTTAAAGAATTCTCAAAAATTTATTTACCTTGTTGCTTATGCTGGTATCACAGGAAGTGGTAAAGAAGAGGATTTAAGCCGAGTCATTTCAAATATCAGAAATAGCTCTGATACTGATATCTATATTGGATTTGGTGTCAATGAAAAAACTGCAAAGAGTAAAGTAAAAGGTGTTGATGGTGTCATTGTAGGAAGTGCATTTGTATCTATCATGTTAGATGAAAGTCTTTCTTTTAATGAAAAAATTAAAAATATGCAGAATTTGGCGAAAATTATTAAGGGAGAAATCAACTCCTAAGCTCTTTATTTAAAAGATATCTGTATTTGCCGATATAACATATAAGGTGTTATAAAAATTTGGTAATGAAAGTACAGATATAAATATGCAGTTTAAAAGTATTTTAGAAAATATTCTTACGAGTAATCATCATTTTAGTCAAGATGAAAATTTACAAAAAAATCAATTTGCACTCTTAAATTCAATATTTATTTCAGGGATGTTTATCTCTTTTTCTGCAGGTATTTACCGTTTAATAGTTGGTCCCACCATTATAGGTATCGTAGATCTATTTTTCTCTTTCTCTTTTCTTACTTTAATATTCTTTTTAAGACGTAAAAAAAGTTATTATGATATAGCGTCAACTACTGCTTTAACCCTTTCATTTATTATGTTTACCACTCTTACACTCATATTAGATATCAATCAAAGTAAAATGGTATGGTTTTCTCTTTTTATCATCACATCATTTTTACTTAAAGATTACAAATATGGTTTATATGCCTCAGTAGCTACAATTGTAACTACTCATATATTACATTTTTTGCCATTTACAAATATTCATCTTGAAAATAAAGAACTAGCTATGTCAACAGCTGCTTATATTTGTATCGCAATTTTTAGTGCCTATGCAGCAAAAGAGCATGAGAAGAGTATATCAAGCCTTAAAGAATCAAACCACAAAGTAAAAAAACAACAACTTGAACTCCATTCACAACTAAGATCTAATCCTTTTACAAAACTTCCTAACCAATATGCGTTAGAAGAGTATATAACGACTTCACAAAGTAACATTTCATTAGTCATATTGGATATAGATGCATTTGATACGATCACGAGTGAATTTGGGAAATCATTTTCAGATCAAATGATTTCCCAAATTCATTATACATTAGAAAGTTTTACTGCAAATCACCTGACTTTGTTTCATCTGTTCACGGATCGTTTTGCATTTGTAATTCAAGACTATAGTAGTGACCAAGATATAAATCTTGCAAAATCAATTAAATCCCTTTTTGAAAACCTTCATCTCAATCATCAAGATATTGATATCTCTATCACATTTTCTATAGGTATTGCAAGAGAAAATAGTGAAAAAATTATCTTGCAAGCAAACTCAGCAGTTACAGATGTCAAGCTAGAGGGGAAAAACGGTTATAAACTTTTTGACAATGGTATCGCATATGAAGAAGAACAAAAAAACAATATCTACTGGGCTAAACGTATCAAAGAAATTATTATGGAAGATAATTTAATCGTCTATTATCAGCCAATTGTAAACAATAAAACTCAAAAAACAGAAAAGTATGAGTGTTTAGTTCGAGCTATTGACAATGACAAAATTGTACCTCCTTTTTTCTTTTTAGAAGTGGCGCAAACAAGAGGTTACTTAAAAAATATAACAAAAATCATCATTGATAAAAGTTTTCGTGCATTTCAACACTCACATTTTGATTTTTCTATCAATCTTACGCAGGATGATTTAAAAGATCAAGATATTGTAAATTTTTTGCGCTATAAAATCCAACAATATAATATAAACCCAAGTAAAGTCTATTTAGAAATTTTAGAAAATGTAAATTCTTTACACTCACAAGAGAGTATAGAAATTTTTAAAGCATTTAAGAAAATTGGATTTAAAATTGCCATTGATGATTTTGGAACTGAGACTTCAAATTTTAGTCGAGTACTCTCTATTGATGCAGATGTCATTAAAATAGATGGTGCATTTATCAAAAATTTAGATACTGATGAAAACAGCCTTAAAATTGTAGAAACAATTGTATCATTTGCTAAAAAAATTAATGCTGTTACCATTGCAGAGTATGTACATAATGAAGATATATTTCATATTGTTAAAGATCTAGGGGTTGACTATTCACAAGGATACTATTTTTCTCCACCACTTCCACAAATAGATGAAATATCAGAAACCATTACATATTAAGAAGTAAAAAATTATTTAAATCTCAATTATATCTATCTCAAAATTAGCCGATATAGTAGTAACTATAAAATTAAGGATCATAAATGATTGAACAAAAACATAGACTTGTAACACGAAGTGATATGGATGGATTGGTATGTGCTGTACTCTTAAAACACATGAACTTGATTAATGATATCAAATTTGTACATCCAAAAGATATGCAAGATGGGATTATTGAGATTACTGAAAATGACATTACAACAAATCTACCATATGTTAAAGGTGTAGGAATTGCATTTGATCATCACTTAAGTGAAACCGTACGAAATAAAGAGATCAAACATAATCATATCATCTTACCAGACGCGCCATCAGCTGCTGAAGTTGTCTACCAATACTATGGTGGAGAAGCTAGGTTTCCTGATCATTTTATCCCCATGATGGAAGCAGCAAATAAAGCTGACGCAGCCATGTTTAGTAAAACAGATATCATAGATCCGCAAGGATGGGATCTGCTAAGCTTTTTAATGGATTCTAGAACAGGTCTTGGAAGATTTAGAGACTTTAGAATCTCAAACTACAATCTTATGATGGATTTGATTGATTACTGTAAAGACCACACAATCGATGAAATCATGCAGCTTCCAGATGTACTGGAACGTGTTAATCTCTATAATAGATATAAAGAAGAGTTTATAACGCAACTTAAAAACTGTTCAACAATACACGACAATGTTGTTGTATTAGATCTAAGAGATGAAGATATTATTTATCCAGGAAACCGCTTTATGATTTACGCCCTATTTCCTGAAACAAATATTTCTATTCACCATATTTGGGGATTTCAAAAACAAAATACAGTTTTTGCAGTTGGCAAATCAATCGTAAACAGAAGCTCAAAAGCAAATATCGGTGATCTCATGCTTGGCTATAACGGTGGAGGTCACATGGCTGCAGGGACGTGTCAAGTAGATCATGAAGTAGCAGAATCTGTTCTTGATGATATCATCGTATCTTTAAAAGAAAAAAAGGCTTGTTACGCATAAGGCTTGACAAGTTCACAAAAAAGTGTTATATTACTCCTATGTGGGACAGACTTGGCTTTCGACAGGAGTAGGTTGGTTCTGATGGCATGTAGTCTTTGAAAGACTTAAAACTATCTCGTTAATTTTAAACGCAAACAATACAAACTATAGACCTGCGCACGCATTAGCGGCGTAAGAGCTTAAAGCCGGTCAGTTATGTCAGTCGCTCCTGGTTACTTGGGGTTGGCATAGCTTCATATAAAACAAAAGTAACTTTAACGATGTGTCCGCCCGAGCATATCGTCGAGAATTAGGGTGTAGGTAAGGTTAGCTGG
>JADGDK010000136.1 GCA_016744895.1 Campylobacterales bacterium
GGGCATGATGGAGGTGTTGATTCTATCATAAAAAGACAACAGCAGTTTGATGCTTTTTCTTTTTTTATGAACCGAGAACAATTACGTGATTTTCTGATTGAGTATGATGATGTTTCATTGATTAAAGAAGTGGAAACTATTCAGCGTACTGGCATTATAAAAGAGATTGTGTTTTCACTCAAAACGCGTTTTATTATTCAAAAACTTGTACAAAACCCCTATCATGGGATACTCAAAGAGGTTTATGATAAAAGTATTATTTATGAGCTGCTGCTTAGTCTTTTAAAAGATCTTTGTCCCAAAACACCTAAAACACCTTTTTTATCTGAGGAGGATAAAGCTATTTTATACAAAGCGAAAAAGATTTTATTAAGTGACCTCCAAAATCCACCCACCATCGAAGCCCTCTCTAAAATGGTACCCATGAATCAAAGTAAGCTTAAAATTGGATTTAAACGCCTTTTTGGTAATACCATCCATAAAACACTTACGGAAGAACGCATGTCAATTGCTCATCAAAAACTCTATAACAATGATATGAGTATTTGGGAGATAGCCCATGAAGCAGGTTATGAAAATGTGAGTAACTTTATCAGAGTATTTAGAAAAGAATATGGAAAAACACCTGGACAATTGCGTAAAGAGAAGAGTTTCTACTATTCAAAATAGAAACTCCAGCATAAAATCAATAGTTAATCACATAAGTTGGTATACCATCGGTACTGATATAAGGGGTTTGATCACCCTCACCAGTTAAAGGATCGTATCGGTAAAGTCCATCACCTTCTAAAGCGGATAAACCAAACAGTACCTTATCACCATAAGAGATAATACCTGTTGTCCATCCATTAGTAGCGGGAAGATCAAGTTTGGTAGCGGTTTGGTTATAAATATCTAAAATATAAGGTTGAAATGTTTTATCATTAACATAGTCAATGGGATTACTATAAAGTGAAGGAAAATTAAGTGCTGTATATAATTTTCCATTTTGGGCATAGTGGTGTATCAAGAACCCTGATGTTTGTCCATTTCCCATTGTTAAACCAGGAAGGTCTGTGATGGAGAAATAATAATCAGGATCAAAGGTATCTTCTCCATTTTTAATCCTTAAAATTCCACTGTTCAGTCCAGGATAAAATCCAAACCCTGCTTCATTATTGACATAGATATCTTTTTTCTCATCCATAAAAATTCCAAGATTTGCCACAGGTCTCGCTGATGAGCATGTACGATCATCCATAGCATGGTTTAAAACAACATCCGTAGCAACATCAATCACAATAACACTTGCCTTCCCTTGACATTTCACCGTTTGAAAACTATCTACTTGCAGCATCGCCATATAGAGCTTGCCATCCCTAATCACTCCTGATGTAGGTTCTGGATTAGTATCATTACCGTCAACATTTCCATTGGCATTTAAGGCATAAGCAGAGAGATCAATCTCTTTTATTTTTGTCATATCACTAGGATTAAATACCAGTAATTTACCACTATTTGAAAGTCCTGCATACGCTTTGGTATCATCAGCAAAGATAATATTAGACGGCATACTCCCCTCTCCAGTATTGATTACTCCTGCATTTTGATAGGTCTCATTGTCTTTGACATACTTGACAATTTTATCACCCATCATACTTTCAGCCATAAAAATTGCACCCTTATAAGGAAAGACATTAGCAAGTGGATTAATCTCAATACCATTACCATTGGTACTTTGATGTGCTGTATCTGCTTTTAGTGCATTAATAAACCCTGTAGAATCATCGATTCTCGTAGCTACGATCACATCTGCCTCTTTTGGACTCTCCTGCGCACTGCTTGTCGAATCACTTCCACACCCTATAAGCATCAAAGCACCCAACAGTGACAGTGTCAATCTCTTTTTTCTTAAATTCATATTTTCTCCTTCTATTAAATTAATTTTCAAACCAGTTATATCTTAGATTGAGATGGTAGGTTCTTCCCATCAAAGGATAATTAAAAACATCCGTAATATCCTCATCTGTTACATTCCTCACTTCAAAAGAAACAATGTAACTATCATCTTTAAAGCTATACTCAAACCCTGCGGTATGTGTAAACTGAGACTCTATTTTTCGATCTTGATAACGGCTTAATTCCCAACCATAATAGTATTCATCTGCCCAGTTACTTTCCCAAAAGAGCTTAAAAAGTGCATCAGATCTAAACAGCCCTAACGTTTTATACTCTAGACCCAAATTTCCATACTGTTTAGGGACATTTGGAATATCATGATTATAGGTTGGACTAGGAGTGGAGACTGTCCCTTTACGAATCTTTTGTTTATCTTTTAAAGACTGATTAGTGTAATTACCATAGATATACCAGTGTTCATTAAGATCAGCATGTAGCTCTACTTCAAACCCTTGAACCTCAACACGCCCAAGATTGACATAACTTGAGGTCAAAAAAGAGTGTTCAAGTTTGATCATATTTTGAAGATCTCTATAAAAGAAATTGACCTCCGCTTTTAGCCAAGGTAATCCATAAAAGTCATACGTATCATATAAAAATCCAAGATTGAAGTTATCAGCCTCTTCAGGTGTCAAGTTGGGGGATGAAATAATACTCACCCCATCTCCAAAAACCTCTTCAGAATGAGGGAGTCTAAAAGCATGTTCATAAGAGGCTTTTAGAAAAAGATCCTTTATAGGTTCATAACGAATGGATTCATAATAACCAAATTCATTTCCATCATTATGACTTTGTGGTGGTTCCCCAATAAAAGCACGTGCTTGTGTCGTAATCTTATAATCATAGTGATACGACTTTATTCCCATATCATTGATCAGTTTATTGTTAAGCAGTGAGGATTCAAGTCCTAAAGAGGCAACAGTATTACGCTTTTGGGAAGGAAATGCACCGATATCATACCCCAAACTTTGACTCGCAAGTGCATCTTCTGGTTTCAGTTTTGAGTATTGAGAATCGATATGAAAATTCATAGCATGATCATTATTAACCATATAGTGTAAATTCAAATCTTGTCTAAAATCTTCTTGTTTATCTTTAGAATCATGTAGAATACCTGTTGTCTCACCACCTTTTCCAGGACAAGGTCTGACAGACCCATCAAAGTTATAACAGGTTTTGGCTTTGTCAATATAATTAGATTCTGAATTCAGATAGATGAAGGTATAGACAAACTCTAAATTATCATTAAAAAACTTATCTTTTTCAAATTGTAAAGCGGCAATATTGACACTACTTTGAGTTTTTGCTTCTTTGATAGCCGATTGAATACCCTGTATCTCTTTTTCAGATTCAAGATGAACCAACTCAATAGAGATTTCATCAAACCAACGTTCTTTGATAGTAGTACTAGAACCAATAGCAGAAACCTTATAGTCATCATGATCTCTTTTTATCTTAAGTCCTTCAACATAAGGAGAAGCCATGACATAGTCATTGGCAGCTTCACTATAAAAGCCGCCTATACCTGTGACGATATTTAAATCCTCAAACTTTTTTTTCAATACAAACGTACCACGATGTGTACCATAAGAACCACCAGAATAAGTCATATCCACATATGACCCTTGAGGCTCAATTGTCACAACATTTACAGCCCCGCCTAGTGCGTCACCACCAAACTTTGCTGGCACTACCCCTTTATAAACTTCTATTCTTTCAATCAACTGTACAGGAATATCATTGATTCCAAAAGATCCATCTGGAGAGTTTAAAGGTCTACCATCCAAAAAGATTTGGACACGTTTACCTTGTAATCCTTGAATAGCAATTGTCGACTTACTGCCAAGTCCTCCTTGCTGCATCACTTTTACACCTGCCACTCTTTTTAAAATTTCATTGAGTGAGATATTTCTCCCATGAAATTTTTCCATCTCAATCACCGAAACGGGCATAGGAGAATGTGTCAATGTTTTGGCTTCACTCTCACTTGCAACGGTAATCACACCAACATCTTCTTTGGTATCTGTGAAGCCCTGTAACGTCATACTACATACGAGTAGAGAAACTATGGTCACTTTTTTTATCATAAAGTCATTTCCTGTTATAGTATTGAATATAATTTTCGTTTTCTAAAATAAAAGTCTATAATATATTTTTTGTTTTCTATAACTAATTTCAAAGTAAAAATACCTAATATCGGGGAGGAGAAAACTAGTGAGTTATTTCAATCTATACATGCACGAACTAGAAGAGATTTTTTTCAATTCGCATAAAGAGAACTTTAGAGGGCATCAAGGCTCATTATTACCTTCAAAATATGGTATAGGTACATATTCACTATTTGCAACAGAACATTTTCATTTTGCAAATAGTGTGATGTCCCTTAGGGAAGATACACAAATATCAAGTACAAACCAAGAATCACTTTTTTTCATTATGATCATGCATGGCAGTGACTTTCATATACAAGATTTGGATAAAGGACTAGATATTGACCTTAATAATAAAAAAGTCTATTTAGGATTTAATGCAGCAGGTAGCTCATTATCTTCTTTACTTCTTAAAAATCAAAAAAATAATATTTTTTCGTTTTATCTTTCTAAAGAACAGCTGTTAAATTATTTGATTGAATTTGATGCTGTTTCACTGATAAAAAAAGTTGAAGCAATAGAAACTACAGAGTTTTTCCATAATGTTAAACTCTCTATCAACAGTAACTACATTATCCAAAAGCTCATGTACAATCCTTATAATGGTACACTAAAAAATATCTATGTTGAAAGTCTTATCAATGAATTACTCATTTCACTTTTAACAGATCTTTGTCCTACAAAAACTAAAAAAGTACTCCTCTCTGAAGGGGATAAAGAGATTTTACACAAAGCCAAAGAGATTTTACTCAATGATCTTCAAAACCCACCAACCATAGAAAAATTAGCACAACTGCTACCCATCAATCAAAGTAAACTCACCAGTGGATTTAGGATACTTTTCGATCGAACTATCCATCAAACACTCACAGAAAAAAGAATGGAACAAGCATATGAGAATTTAAAAAACTTAGATATGGCTATTTGGGAAATAGCTCATGAAGCAGGATATACAAACGTCAGTAACTTCATCAACGTCTTTAAACAGTACTATGGAAAAACACCTGGACAAATAAGAAAAAACCGTCATCTATACTAAAATAGGCGTACCCTCTGTTGTGATATAAGGTGTTCGATCTGCTTCTTTGGTCACTGGATCATATCTAAAAAGTCCCTCACCATTTACCGTTGATAACCCATAAAGAATTTTATCTTGATAGGAGATGATTCCATATGTTACAGACTTTGTAAGTGGCAGCCCCAGTTTAGTGACACTTTGATCATGCACATTTAACACATATGGTTGATAGTTTCTATCATTCTGGAGTTCGTAACGTACTTATATTGAGAAAATAGTCTGGATCAAAACTATCTTCACCACTTTTAAACTGCGGATAAAAACCAAAACAAGCTACATTGTTGACATAGATCTCTTTCTTAGTCAAACACCTTCATCAAAAAAAATTTCGTAATTCTCAAAATATTTCCTAAAAATACTTTCATCATAAAAAAAAATACTTATTGCATTATTTTGATATTGATTATACTTATTGATTTAGTTAGGATTGTCACTAAAAAAAGGTTATTTTATGTTTCGTAAATTTTTAATGATATCTATACTCTCTACTAGTGCTTTTGCACATACTGCAAT
>JADGDK010000137.1 GCA_016744895.1 Campylobacterales bacterium
ATCATCTCTTGCATCTCTTCTGGTGAGGGCATTTGTGTTGGCATATTAGCACCTTGATGTGGCATGCCGTGATCTTGCATCTGCTCTTGTATCATCTGATGCATTGTTTTTTTAGGAAAATCAGGTAATACAAACTCTTTATCTGAGATAGAGACATTGAATTTTGCTTTTGTGGCAATTTGTAGATGTGTAGTTCCCATGATATTAGCCTCTGTTTTGAGTGGTACACCTTTATAAATCCATATTTTACTTCCCATAATCTCCCAGATATCACAGTTAAAACCAAGAACTTTTTCATTTCCTACTTTCTTACCACCCATTTTTATCATCATATCTTTACCCATTTGCTGCATATCTTGTTTTCCCATTTTTGCTAATGCTTCAGGGTCTGTTTCTATGATGATCTTCTCTTCAAAATCAACAGCATAAAACTTACCATCTTTAACAATCATAATCTCATGATCACTCTCAGTCTGTCCCATGGTGGTAGTGGTACTTTTTTCTTCATGTCTCTCAAAATTTCCCCAATCTTTAAAGATTAGTTTACTCTCTCCTATAGTTTTACTCGTCATCCCCATGATATTTGTACTACCATTTGTTGTATACTCAATAATGCCAGATTTAATCTCATATCTTTTTATATCTGCGATAAGTCCACTTACAGCCACAGCTATTAATAAAATTGCTTTTAAAACTTTGAAACTTTTCATTATCTCTCCTTTGTTTGATTATTATTGTTTATGTGGAACTAAAAATGAGATAATATAACTTCCACAATTATAGGCTTTGACAACACCATAAATCTCTTTTCCATCACCACGATCTTTAATATGAAAATAGATGTTTTGAGCTCCTGGAAAATCTTTCCCAAGGATTTCAGCGCCTAATGATGTTAAAACTTGTTCATAATTTTTGAGGATTTCTAGATAAGAATAAGTACATATTTTTTTATTTATAGACTCATATTCTGCACGCATCTCATCTCCTATGATATAAGTATGTCCTTGACCATCTTGATTAAAACGGAAGTGCATTTTTTCATTTGGAAAAGATCGGGTCAGGACTTTATTAAATCCGGGCATAGGTTTCATCAAATCTATTGAAATTAATGCTTCTTGTTTATCATCACTAAGTTTTTTAAGTACTACTCTTCGATTTTGTGCTTTTCCTTCACTTGTCTCATTAGATGCTATTGGGTTTATTTCGCCATATCCTTTTGCCTCTAACCTTTTAGGATTAATGCCTTGTGATATTAATGCATTTTTTACTGATTTTGCTCTATTATGAGATAGGATACGATTTGCTTCTTTACTTCCAACACTATCTGTATAACCTTGTACTTCTAAAATAAGGTTTGGGTATTCTTTTAAGATTGTAGCTGCTGCTATAAGTGCTTGTTGAGATCTTTGTCTGAGTGTTGCATTTCCTGTATCAAAATAGACACCATCAAGTTTTACTTGACCACTTTTTTTAAGTTGGGCTAAAAGTTCATTAGGATCTATTTTTAGACTCTGTTTAAATGATTCAACTTCGACTGCTTTGATTTCAAAACTACTAGCATAGACTGAAATGACACCCCAAATATTGTTTAAATTAAATATTACTCTCATATCGGGATGATTACTACTTTTATACAGCGATGCACCTGCCTCTTCTAATGCTTGTTTGTAGGCTTGTATTAACTTATCTCTTTCAGCTGTTCTTAGCTCTTTTGAACCTTCTATCTTTATATCACTTTTTTGTGATACGTGCCAATATTTTCCGTTATACTGCTCTTGAACTTCTGTTTGGTCAAAGAGCATGTATTCTAATTTGAGTTTAAAAAAGTTTTTATACTGAGCTCTATTTATTTTAAATCCATCAATAATAGGTATCACAGGATTTCTAGGGATTGTAACGTCTGAATTAGTTAATCTTTGGTTATAAAGGTAGGGCTTGTCAAATGTAATAACAACCTCTTTTGCAGATAAAAATAGTGTTAAAAATAGAAGTAATGTAAAAAACCTTATCATAAATTCTCCTTCATAAGTGAATTATATCTTCTTTCATTAAACTGTAATCAAATGTTCGATAAAAGTACCACTATTTTTTTAATATAAAGGAGAATTTGATGATAAAAGTTACAAAAAAAGGTAATAAAGCTTGGGTTACATTTACATTTCAACCGCAGGAGAATGTTCATAGTGCCTCTTTAGTAGGTGAGTGGAATGATTGGAAATATGAAAGTATGAAACAAAAGAAAAATGGTGAATTTTATATGACAAAAGTTTTACCACACTCAAACGAATATGAATTTCGTTATGTTATTAATCAAGATGAGTGGACAAATGAGCCACAAATTGCAACGATATCAAATCCATTTGGAAGTAGTAACTCTCTTTTACAAATTTAATATTTTCACTTCACTGTATTTATATTTTACAGCTCTTGAAAGGTCTGGTTTTTTGAGATAGATTGATTGGCGTCCACGATAGAGGATGTCAATCGTAACATTTTCGTCTAAAACCTGTAATTGTTGATTTTTTTGGGCAAAAAGAAAACTTCCAACTACCTCTGCAACAGGTTGATAAAAAGTTGTTGCAAAGATCAGTACTAAGAGGATATAAATACGATCATAAACCCTTCGTTTTTTGAGATATAACATGGCATATCCCAAGCCAATACTAAGTAAAAAAAGTACTATATAAGGTTGATTGTCAACAAAAATAGTATTAAAATATTCGTCTATACCATAGTGATCAAAATAGTTTATTTTTAAACCCACAAATAGTAAAAAATCAAGCAGTAAAATAAAGATCGAACCGAAGATCAAGGCATTAAATACTCTTGCAAACATTTTTAGCTCCTTTCATTCTCTATTTTATGAAATGCATCAATTTTTTTTTGCGCTTGGTCTTTTCCAAAGGCAATCAACTCCTTAGCCTCATCAAAATCATAAAAATCACAAATATTTTTAGGGATATCGATGATAAGATCAGGTTGATGTGCAGCCAACTCATACCGTGTGATGAGACTTTGTGTCGCTTCTATCGTTTGAGAGAGAATGGTAAAATAGTTAATGCTTTTCTTTTTTTTAATAAAGAGGTTTTCTTCTAAAAAATTTGATAGTTTTTGTTCAAATGTGCTCAGCTTTTTTTGTTTTTTAAGTGCTTTAGTTGAGAGTGCCGTTCCACTAAGATTAACGGCAATTGTCAAATCTGTTCGATCAGAAAGAAGAGGTACCGTTGGTAAAGGATTTAAAATACCACCATCCACTAAAAGTTGACTACCAATCTCTTTGGGTGTAAAAATGGTAGGAATAGCAATGGAAGCACGTACAGCATCCAAGAGACTTCCTCTTTGAAACCAAACCTCTTTTTGTGTGTTAAGATCAGTTGCCACGGCAGTATAAGGTATAGGAAGATCTTCAATATTGATATTTCCAATCATTGTAGCAATGACATCAAAGACTTTATCACCTTTTATCATGCCACTTTTTTCAAATGAAAAATCAACAAGTTTTAAGACTTCAAAAAGATCAAGCTCCAAAACCCAAGTTTTAAATTCTTCAAGTTTTCCACTAGCATAAAGTGCACCAATGAGTGCTCCCATAGAAGAGCCTGAGATAGATTTTATTTCATAGCCTTCTTTTAAAAGTACTTCGATTACACCTATGTGAGCGTAGCCTCTTGCACCTCCACTTCCTAAAACTAGAGAAATTGATTTTTTCATATTAATATATCCCTTTGGATCTAAATAATGTTGTAATTATAATATAAAAACTCTATAATGCGCGCAATAATAAAGTATAGGAATATAATAATATGAGTGAAACAGAAAATTTATGTGATATTATCATTTTTGGAGGGCACGGAGACTTGGCTTTTCGAAAGTTGATGCCATCACTTTACCATCTCTGTAACGATGGATATCTTAACCATAAAAGTAGAATTATTACAGTTTCAAGAAGTGATATGAGCCGTGATGAGCACATCGCTTTGGTCGAGAAAAAATTAGAAGAATTTTTAGAAAAAGGTCAGTTTGATAAAGCAAAATTTGAAAATTTTAAAACACAACTTGAAGTCGTACAAGTTGATTTTGCAGATGATGAGAGTTACCAAAATCTTAAAGATATATTGGCTGAATATACTGAGCGTGAACGCGTAAACTACCTTTCAACTTCTCCAAGTTTTTTTGGTTCTATTTGTAAATCATTAGATCAATGGGGACTTATTAGTAAACAAAGTCGTGTTGTACTTGAAAAACCAATTGGTCGTGATTTAAAATCTTCACAAGCGATTAATGTGGAAGTATTAAAATATTTTAAAGAGTCGCAAATATATAGAATTGACCATTATTTAGGAAAAGATACGGTACAAAATATCTTAGCATTACGTTTTTCAAATATGCTATTTGCTCCTATATGGAATGCTCAATATATTGATCATATTCAAATTACAGTGGCAGAGAGTGTAGGTTTAGAAGGTAGATGGGACTATTACAATGAGTTTGGGGCTATGCGAGATATGATGCAAAACCATCTTATGCAACTGCTTTGCTTAGTGGCTATGGAACCACCGTGTTCACTTGATGCAGATAGTGTACGGGATGAAAAAGTTAAGGTATTACGTTCACTTCGGCCTTTGACACCAGCAGATATAGAACAAAAAACAGTGCGTGCACAATATGTAAAAGGTATGAGTGATGGTGAATCAGTACCTGGCTATAAAGAGGGTGAGGGTGTTGCAGAGAGTACTACAGAAACGTATGCTGCTATTCGTGTAGATATCGATAATTGGCGATGGAATGGTGTACCATTTTATATTCGAAGTGGAAAACGCCTAAGTCAGAGAAATTCAGAGATTATTATTCAATTTAAATCTGTTCCATACTCTATTTTTGCCAATAAAGGAAAATGTATTTCTCAAAACAGACTCGTAATTTCTTTACAACCCAATGAGAGTATCAAACTAAAATTGATGAATAAAATTCCAGGTTTGACTGAGCAGATGCGTCTTCAAGAAGTTGATTTAGAACTTAATGCACCTGTAGATATTACTAGAAAAGTTGGTGCTTATGAGAGGTTGTTACTAGATGTGGTACGTTCAAATCCAACACTCTTTATGCGTTTGGATGAGGTAGAAGCTGCTTGGAAATGGGCAGATGTAATTTTAGAAGGCTGGGCTGAAAATATGGTACCGATGAAAAGTTACAGTGCAGGTAGCGATGGACCAAGTGCCGCAATTGCTTTGATAGAACGTGATGGGAGAAGTTGGCATGATGAGTGGTAAGGTTAATTTTCATAGTTTTGAAACTAAAGTAGATTTAGTAGAGACTTTTAGTCAAACCATTATCCAAAATCTTCAAGGTGCAATTGATAAAAAAGGAAGTGCTACGCTTATTGTTTCTGGAGGAAGTACACCTAAACCACTTTTTAAGAAACTTAGTAAAGAAGTGTTTACTTGGGAGAAAGTAACTGTAGGACTTTGTGATGAAAGATGGGTTAATACCTCAGATACAGATAGTAATGAACACTTTGTAAAAGAGTATCTCCTTAAATATGAGGCTAAAAAAGCTAAGTTTATAGGAATGTATAAAGATGAGATGAGTATTTTTAATGCACAAAGTGTTTGTTCCCAAAAGATGGAAGAGGGTCTTTACCCTTTTGATATTATACTC
>JADGDK010000138.1:0-1661 GCA_016744895.1 Campylobacterales bacterium
ATCCTTGGCTGTACACACTTTCTGTTTCTGGAAAAATATTTTAAGATGCTGGTTCCGGAAAGTGTAGAAATTGTTGATTCAAGAGAAGGGGTTGTAAATCAGGCTATGAAAGTACTGAATGATATAGAAAATAAAAATCTTTTAAATACACGTTTTAGAGGCTATACTACAAAAGAAGTAGAGATACATTGGCAAGTCATAAAAGCAGATAAAATTGCACTCAAATCTGAACAATTGTTTTTAAAGCTTGATTTGATATATCCACTTGTTTATGGATTTGCTTTGATCATAGGATTTTATATACTATGGACTAATATCGGAAGGTCATTTAACCCTTTATGGTTTATAGTTCCTATTCTTGTCGCTGTATTTGCAGATTGGTGTGAAAATATCATACAGATTGATCAACTTAACCATTATGTTGAAATCGGAGTGAGTGGCCTTGATGAGTTTTGGATAAAGATAGTAAGTATTGCTACGATTGTAAAGTTATATAGTATATCGAGTGTGATGTTATTTTTTGTGAGTTTACTTATAATGTCTATTTTTATTTAAGTATTTTTATGAAAAAATAAATTATCTACATATAAGGTCTATTTATGAATGAAAAACAGTACTTTGCAGAACGCTTAGATGATCAGATAAAATGGTACAGTAGTAAAAGCAGTTACAATCAAAAGATGTATAAAAAATTGAGACTTTTAGAGATTGTCGCTGCAAGTATGATCCCTTTTCTTAGTGGTATGTCATCCATGATTCCTTACTCTGAATGGATCATTGCACTTTTGGGTTTGACTATCGCTGTGACAGCTGGCAGTAGTGCACTATACAAATATCACGAAAACTGGATAGAGTATCGTAGTACTTCTGAAGCACTTAAACATGAGAAAATGCTCTATCTCACGCAAACTGCTCCATATGGTAACGATGAACGATTTCAGACTTTGGTATCAAGGTCTGAAAATATTATGGCGAATGAAAATCAAAATTGGTTAGCTTATTCCAAAAAGAATGAAAAAAGTGAGACATTGAAGCATTAGTCTCTTTTTTATTTTTATTGTTGATAATTGCTTCGTATTTGTTTTTACTTTTTAACCACTCTTCTTTTGACAAAGCTTGTATTTCACCTGCTTGAGATAAAGAAATACCATCATTTACTTTTACTTCTAAGAGGTAATTGGTGTTATCTAGTTTATTATCTTGATCGTAATGATATAATTTAACAGTCCCATCATCACTCCAACTTAAAATTCGATCTTCATTTTTATTAAAAAGTGCACCACGGACATAACCATTATGTTGGAATATTTTTAACGGTGTATCACTTTTTATATCCCATAACTTGACAGTTCCATCATAACTCCAGCTTAAAATTCGATCTTCATTTTTATTAAAAAGTGCACCACTGATATAATCATCATGTTGGAATATTTTCAGTGGTGTATCACTTTTTATATCCCATAATTTAACGGTTTTATCATCACTCCAGCTTAAAATTCGATCTTCATTTTTATTAAAAAGTGCACCACGGACATAATCATTATGTTGGAATATTTTCAGTGGTGTATCACTTTTTATATCCCATAACTTAACGATTCCATTCCCACTCCAACTTAAAATTCGATCTGCACTTTTATTAAAAAGTGCACCACGGACACTAC
>JADGDK010000138.1:1671-5635 GCA_016744895.1 Campylobacterales bacterium
ACTACTATTATGAGAAAAAATATTATTTAATTTTGATTTAATTAAATGATTTGTATACATTATATTTGCATTTTTTGCTTGTATATTATTTGTACTTTTAGTTACGGCATCTGCAAAAATCAACTTTGCTTTAAGTGGATTGTTCAATAAGTCTCTTTGTGTTATCCCTTGTTGAATTAAACTATCGTATAATCTATTATTTGCAATTTGTTCATTTTTAATAGCATTCTTAAGATTTGTATCTGCTTGATACCATTTTACAGCGCTAATTGCCAATAAAACTGCTATGACTGCAAATACAAGTCGTGCTATATTTTTTCTTCTTTGTTTTTGCTTTGTATCATAGGCTAAGCTTTGCTGAATAAACTCTTTTTCTTCTTCTAAACCACTAGGATGTGTACGTAACCAATCTACAGCTTTATCAAGTCTGATACCAGTTAATAATGCTTTATGCTTTTTCTTCTCAGGAGTGTTTTGCCACTCTTTAAAGGCAATTTCAAGTTGCGTTTTTCCTATCAAAAACTCACGCTCTTCACGTACCCAACCAAGCAACAATGGCCACTTTCTTATCAATGCTTCATGTGTTATATTTACGACATCAACATCTTTAGTAAGTAATCTTGCCTTTATTAACTTTTCTAACATAGTTTGCGCTTCAAAAATGCTTTTTTCATTCCAATTAGCGGATTGTTTTACGTATTCATTTTCATTTTGAGCATTGACTCTCACTAGATGAGGGATGAAAGCATTTTTGAGTATTTCTCTATTATTTTCTTGCTGTAACTCTTCTGACAAAACTTCATCTGCCTTTCGTTGAATAATACTTTCGATCGGATTTGTTGTACTACCTATGGCAAAACTATTATAGTTTTTAAGTGTAAATTCTCCGCTATCCCCATAACCTTTATAAAGTTCTTGAAGAAATATAGCAAGTAAAGGTAAAGCATCTGTAGTTTCTATATCTTCGTAGATTTTTTCAACCATTTTATCTTCTACTTCAATACCTACTATTAACGCTGGGCCTTTAACGATATCTAAAATTTGTTCTTTAGAAACAACTTTGGGAGAATAGCTTTTAAACTTTTGCAAAGTCTTTGCATCAACATCAATTTGTAATGCCTTTAAATAATCTGTTCTCATAGTCCAGATAGTAAAAAAATTCTCTTTTTGCGTCAATAAATAGGTGAGTATTTCAAAAAAACGTTTTTTTTCTACTGTATCAGAGATTGAATAGAACTCTTCAGCTTGATCTATAGGAAGTAAAATAGAAGCATTTGGAGAATGTGACTTAATGTTTGTAATGATAATGTTTATATACTCTTGGTAACTTTCACTTTTTAATATTTTATATATCTCATTATGATCTTTATCTTTTGAATACTTTGTTAATACATATACAAAATTATCTAAAGGCATTTTACCTGGTACATAGGTGTCTAATACTATCCACCGATCTCCATAAGAACGTTCTAACCTTTCTAAAACACCTGCTTTAAGTAGTGAAGATTTCCCTAGTCCAGAAGCGGCAATAATATTTAAAAATTTGCTTGAATTGGTATTACGCATAGATTCAAGTTCTCGTATGATATGCCTGATATCGTCATTTCTACCAAAAAAGACTGCAGCATCATCTTTTTCAAAAGAAGAGAGTCCCGGATATGGATCTCTACCATTTTTTAGTTCAAAGCCTTTTGATGTATCTAATGCAATTTCTTTTAGTCTAGAAAGGACTCTAGAGAACTGGGTAAAATCATCTATTAATTTTATTTTTTGAAGATCATCTGCGATACCTTCATCAACGCTGTTTTTTTCATCTTGCTCAATGATGACAGTAAGAATCTCTTTACCAGATCTTCTAGCATGAGTATATTCTGCAAAACACCAATGTGAACTTTGCCACGCAGGAGAAAGTACCAAAAGAACAGCATGGCATCTGTTGAGTTCAGTATAAAGTTTTTTCTCCCAGCTTTCTCCTGCTTTAATTCCATGTTCTTGATCAAAATCTAGAAAGAAATTGGTAGTATCAAATCCATCTTGTGTAAGTGCATCATATATTTTTTTGGTTTGTTCATTGTCTTTAGATGAATGTGAGATAAATACTAGAGCCATGATCTACTCCTTAACTAAAAACCATTAAAATGTTCTATCTTAACTTTTTGACTACCAATAGCCCTACCAACTTCTTGAAGATCTGAGATATATTTAACAGAATCAAGTTTTGATAATTTCTTAGGATTCATATGTCCCAAGCCTATAGCATCTAAATTTTTTTGGTTAAATTCGATGTTATATCTCATATAGGTAAAAAGTTTGGAGTCTATAGACCCATTAGCTAATTCTTCTTTTAAATCGCCAATCTCACTATCTAACTTATCTCCTTCTTTACATTTACCAAATACACGACAAAGCATATCTTGTTGAAACGAAGCTGCATTCATAAGAAAGTCTGCAGTATTTTTTGCACTATATACAATATGCATGCTTGATTTTTTTAGATTGGTATTGTGCTTTGTACTATTTCCTGTTCCGATAGAAACTAACAGTATATTGTCTTCTCCGGTTTTCCAATTTATATGATATGCTTTTAGTGTAGCCATGATAAACGCTTGAAATGATGGGTTATTGTAAGGTGTTACGCCACCATCAACAAAGATAAATTCATTGCCATGGATGTTTATCTCTTCTGGTGGAAAATATGTTGGAGCAGCAGTACTTGCACGAACAAGCTGCCATAGCGGAAGATGAAGATTACTGTCTTGACCTCTTACATCTATATCATTATATTTAGCTCTAGGGTTGTTACTAACTGGCCATGGTGAATCTGTCGTTGCATTTCTCATGACAATCAATAGTATAGTTTTTAATTTATCACTTTCAAGTGTGATATCTTCACCGATAACAGCTTTTAATTTTTTAGTAAGTTTTTTATCATCATAGGCAAATCCATACAGTCCTTGTGCCATACCTTTTAACCATTTTGGAGTTATATTTATCTTGTATAAAACCTTACCTACTACGCTTTTTCTATTAAACATATCATCACCACTTTCTACATAAAAGTCACGAATTTCATCTATCGACATGCCTAACGAAATACATGTTGCTATGATAGCACCTGTACTGGTACCAGCAACAAAATCAAAATAATCTGATAAAATCAATTGTTCATTATTTAATTTTTTTCGTAAATCACTCTCTATCTTGGCCAAGATTTCAATCGTCAAAATACCTCGAATACCTCCACCATCAAGAGAGAGAATCTTTTTTTGTCCAATTGGGTCTAGTTTTGATAAGAAATCCATAATTTACCTCCTATAGTAAAAAATATTTAATTATATTAGACTTTTATATAAAAGCTATCTTTCTTTTAATCTAAGTGAAGAACGAATAGCAATTAAATATGATGTCCAACTTTTATTTTTTCCTTCTAATACAACAAATTCGTTAGTACCTGATATAAAAAAACCTATAATTTCATTATTATTTATCATTTTAATAATACGTTTCTTTTTTTCACTATCAATAGTTAAAGATTCAGTGTTTATTATCATATTAAAGAATTTTATAACATCATTTACTTTACTTCGGGGAGCTACAATAAAAATTGTATTTTTAAGTTTGTTTAGTTTCACCAACTGTTCTACTTCCCATACAACGCCATCAGTACCTTGTAAAAACATATAGATGTATTTTGCATCTTTTAATATTTTAAGAACATGATTTTTCCATTCGCTATTTTCGGCATAATATCTTGAAGGACCATAGGGTTGTTTTTGTTTATCTTTCTCTTGTGGATCACCCATTGCAATAACCGGACCAATAGTTGAACATTCTTCAATCATAATAGTATCTAGTTTAGTTCTACCTTTAAGAAAAGAAAGAAAATTTTGAATAATATTTCTATTGTTTAAAAAATAATGATCTTGATCAAATGATCTAAGATATACAATATGTTGTCTAGTAT
>JADGDK010000139.1 GCA_016744895.1 Campylobacterales bacterium
ATCTTAGCAAAGAGCTTTTGGGCGAATTTATCAGAGCCAGACGTACCCAAGAGGGACTTAAGATGCATGATGTTGCCATGATGTGTGGTATCTCTATTGATACATTGACAAACATCGAAACCGCCAAGGCAAATGTACGTTTAGACTCTGTTTTGAATGTTGCAAAGATGTTAGGTATCAAAATCACGATCCAACCATGGGATGTCTAAATGTCAAATAGTTTAAATGTATACTTCAAAGAACAGCATGTTGGTAAATTAGAACTTCTTGAAAATTCTCAAGAGTTTACTTTTGCTTATGCAGATCACTGGACAAAAGAGGGATTTGAGATCTCTCCTCATATCAAGTTTGACGTACCCTCCACTTCTGGAACAATCAAAAAATTTCTTGATAATCTTCTACCGGAAGGTAAAGGACTTGAAGTTTTTAGCCTCTTTTTTCAAATCACAAAAAACAATACACTTGCACTTACCAGACAAATCGGAAATGAGACTTCAGGGGCGCTAAGTTTTTTTGAACAAGAGATAAAGACAGTACAAACCTCCACACGTCCTATTGATATCAGAGAACTTACAAATCGTATCAAGATAGAAGATCCCATACAGTTGATCATCTGGGATGGAAAACCACGTCTGAGCGTTGCAGGGGTTCAAGATAAACTTCCTATTATCTATCATGAGGGTGCGTATAGTTTTGGTGAAGGTCGCCTTGCTTCTACGCATATACTCAAGTTTGAAACAGACCGTCAAAGGCATCTGGTTCTAAACGAATATATCTGTATGAAACTTGCTCAGATAGTAGGGTTAGAGGTTGCAGAAGTTGAGATGAAAAGATTTGAATCACGTCCTGCACTTCTAGTCACCCGATTTGATAGAAAACGCATCAGCGAAGAAGAGATAGCACGACTACACATGATTGATGGATGTCAAGCCTTAGATCTAGCACCCACACATAAATATGAACGAAATTTTGGATCAGGCAGAGATGTCAAACATATACGAGAAGGGGTAAGTTTTCAAAAGCTTTTTGACTTTGCCACACAGTGTAAAAACCCTATCAAAACAAAACTCTCCATGTTACAATGGGTCTTTTTCAATCTCATCATTTCAAACAGCGATGCCCATGGGAAAAATATCTCATTTTTTGCAAATCAAGGTGGATATGAGTTGACCCCTTATTATGATCTAGTCAATATTGCTATGTATCCAGAATTTGAGCAAGAGTTATCCATGGCATTTGGGGATGATTTTTCTATAGATATTAAGGCTTATCAAATTGCGGATATGTGCGAAGTATGTGATATAAACCCTAGACTTGCGAGTAAAGAACTTAAAAACATCTCTAAAGCACTAGTGGAGGCGATAAACAAACTTAAATTTGACACTTTGACAGAAAATAAAAAAGAGCGTGCGTTTATAGAAAAACTTCTTAATCATATCACAAGTAGAGCTAAGTTCTATGAAGAGATATCCAACGAAATTACATCAATAAAATTATAAAAATAAAAAAGGATTACCGTGGAAAAATTATCGATCGCATTTAAAAATATTGCGTTAGTAAAAGAGATAGAGTCTCCTGAAAACCCAGGTGGATTAGAAAAAAGAGTAGCACTTATACCTAAAGATGTTGGACAACTAACAGATGCTGGTCTCAATGTTTTTGTTGAATATGGTGCTGGGGAAGGTGTAGGTTTTGCAGATAAAGAGTATCTTGAAAATGGTGCTATCATGCAGACTGCGGATGAAATCTATCTAAACAAAGATATGATTATCAAATTTAAAGGTCCTTCATTAGAGTCAATTTCACAGATGAAAAAAGGTTGTACACTATTTTGTATGGCACATTTTCACTCTTTTCCAGATAGAGCAAAGATGCTCGAAGAGAGTGAGATAAATGTTATTGCTATGGAGGAGATATTAGAGTCTCCAAAGGTTCAAACAGATGAACAAATAGTAGCACGTACGAGTATGGCTGAAGCTTTAAAAGGTTTTATAGCCGATAAATCTATTGATAATTTAAAGATATTTGTTATTGGTAGAAATGAGAGATTGGCTGGGGCAGTCAGACGTGCTGGAAACCGTAACCCTTACTCTCTAAATATGCTGAATTCTGATGTGAAGTTTGAAGCATTAAAAGAGACAGGCAATGAGACACTTTATTTTTATGATAGTAAAGATTTTAATGATACACACAGATTAATTGAAAAATTAAAAGAGTCAAATTCCCATATTTTTGATCTTAATCAGTTTGAGAAAGAGCATGGAGCTATTGCCGTTGAAAAATATAGACGCACACATAAACCTTTTGAATTTGGTCTTAGACGTATTCAATGTCTTCATATCACAGGACAAGCAGGAGCCAGACATGGACTAAAACTCTTAAGAGAGAACAAACCTGATTTAGATATCTCTGAAGCAAAAGTTGTAGTTTTAGGTTATGGAAATGTTGCAAGAGGTGCCATGGATGAAATCTACAGCCAAGGTGTAAAAGATATCAATGTTCTAGGACGTACACATACTACAAAAGAGCGTATTGAAGCATGGTTAAAAGAGGCTGACTTAGTAATCAATGGTGCAGAGATTCCAAGAGAGTTAAGAGGTAAACTCTATCTTGTAAGCAATGAGCATTTAAAAAATGTTGTTCCTGATGGCTCAGTTGTTATTGACTTAGTGGGAGGAAGTGCAACAAATAGAAGTGCGGTGGAAGCTGCTGTAGCATGTACTTACTTGACTGAACCAAACTTTGTTAAAGAGGGCGTTACGATTTCAGCACTATGGGGTTGGCCGATGCTTGGAATGATGAGAGAAAGTGCGATAGAGTATTCGGGTCAAATAGTAGATGTTTTGATCAAAAGAGAGAAGATGATAGAGGGGTTAGACACTTTAACATCTGGAGTGAAACGTGCACTCGTATGTGGACCATTTAAAGGAGAGTCTTAAAGAGACTCCCACCCCTCTTCTATCGAATTAACGCGACCCGCTAAAAGCAGATAAAATGCTGCATTAAATTTGGCAAGTTTAAAAAGTTCGTCACTAGGATTTTGAATCGCTTCTAGTGACTCTTCTAAAGTAATACCATCCCATGACTTTTGGTAAGTCACTCCAAAATCAGCAGGATTGAGATAGTGTTCAGTGATCACATCATTTTCATAGACCCAGTATTTACACTTACTAAATATTTCAGGGGTTCCTTCGTTACCTTGGACGATGAAAAGTTTTTCATACTGATCGCCAAATATTTTGGCATATTTTTCGACAAAAGGTTTGTGAAACGTTCCAATGAGGGCATATTTACTCTCAGCAGGATTGAGTAACTTTTCTACAGTATTTAAACCCGTTCTAAGCCCTAAACGCGTTCTAATTTCACTAAGTGCACTCAATTTAGGAGCGTACTTACTTCTATCAAAAAAATGTAAATTTTGATCCAAATCTATAGAGGTACAAATCTCTTTGGTCGTAATACCACATTTTGAAGGTTGTAACTCATCACCACTGACAATCAAATGTAAACCTGTAGGCTCCAAAATTTTTGCAATGAGTGAAAAAAGATAAGGGTTCTTCACTTTACCATCATATGGATAACCGATCTCAATGGAGTTTGGAACCTCTGTTTTTTGCATATCTGTTTGAAGTGCTTTGAGACATCCTCTAAACTCGTCAATTGTCTCAACTTTGATACGCCATCCAAGTAAAAATGCACTTGTCTGTTCTGGAAAGATATCTTGTGCTAACATCTGCATCATAGCATCATAGCTCTCATCTTCACTCATATCTCTGTTATGTTTTTTGCCGGTACCGACTGCTTTTATATAGGTATGGAAATTCACTGTTTTTTCAACTTTTCTATTTCAAATTTTAAATACTCTTTTCTATTTTCAATGCCTTGCAACGTTGGTTTAGTCAAATCTGGATACGTTCCATTTAGCCCTTTACCATCATCACCATGACATCCACCACAATTACTTGTATAATACATCTGTGCCATTTTTACTAATTGGTGATCACCACAATCTTTGCCAGAGAGTGTGACTACATAATGTGAAATTTTTTGAGCATCACTCACATCTGCAAAACCACCTTGCATATCACCAGAAGGAAATCCAAGACCTGATGATCCTACCATGATAATCCTCTCAATATAGGCTTCTAAATATGCTACTGTATCAATAACCGCATACTCTTCTTCTAGTTTTTGAAGAGAGATGGTTTCAACTTTTTTAGGAGTCTGTTTTATCTCACTTTTTTGCTCTACGGGTTGTGAACACGAGAGAAAAAACATGACTATGATAAAAGGTACTATATGCAACACTAGAATTTATAAATCTCATCCATCAAATTTACAAATGTGATCTCTTCACCTCTCTCTTTAAGGTAAGTATTTAAAAATACTTCTGATGCATCTACACCCTCTTTTTTCTCAACTTCAAGCACTTTTTTATAGATATCAGCGACCGTCTCAATAGTATGTTTAGAGGCTTTTTTTCTATGTGCTGTAAAGCCAGTGACTTCACCGTTTGCATTTTTAATCGGCTCAAAAGTTGTAAATATCCAATAATATCGTCCATCTTTTGCGAGATTTTTAACAAGTGCGAGTATATCATGCCCACTTGTAAGACGCTGCCACATCAACTTAAATACAATTTTTGGCATATCTGGGTGACGAATGATGTTGTGAGGATTTCCAATAAGCTCATCTCTGTTATAGCCTGAAATCTCTACAAAATAATCATTTCCATACTCGATAAAACCTTTTAAGTCTGTACTACTAATAATATATTTTTTAGGTTCAAGTACAATCTCTTCATCTTTGGGTGTTGGTCTTGTCATAGTTTCCCTCCTATATTTTATATCGCATGATAGTCATAATAGGCTAAAAATACATTGACTTAAAACAATTGAGTATTTAATTTAAAGGAGGTAAGGGATGATCATAGTAGTATGATTTTTATAATCTTTGTATGCTGGATCACTTATATGCCACAACTTTTCCTCTCTAAAAGCTTTTAATGCAAGTGCAAAAGTCATAATTATCAAAAAAAGAAGATTGATAAAATTAAACCAGTGTAACACTATACCAAACATAAAAAATATCAATGCACTATACATCGGGTGTCTCACAAATCGATAAGGTCCTGACACAATAAGTTTTGCATCTTTGCGAATTTCTGGAGTAATATTAAAATTTCCAACTCTATTATGGGTAAAAATCCAAAGAGCCGTAATAACTGCTATAAGAGGTAAAATCCACCAAATCATCGTAAGCTGAGTACTTTTTTTAGGAATCAAGATTGCAAAAATCATTAAAAATTGCACCGTTACTAAAATCTTTGAATTTATCATTTGATATGATAACCAAAATATAGCTATAATCCAAAAAACTTCTTGATATAAAGGAAAATAATGGATTTTTATACTGCAGATATTTGTGATGCAAATGGTTCAAATGTATCTGTTTTAGACCCAATTTTTAAAAGTTATGGTGCTATTACAAAGTGTTACGGAACAATTGAAACCATAAAACTAGACGAAGACAATACTGAGCTTATCACACTACTCAAAACCAAAGTAAAAAATAAAATTGCTGTGGTAGATGTAGGTGCAGATTATTG
>JADGDK010000013.1 GCA_016744895.1 Campylobacterales bacterium
ATACAACATACTAAAGCTGAGATTGTAAGTGCAGAGTGTAGTGCATGTCGTATGCAGATTACTAATTCTCTTTATGAGGCAGATGTAGATGTAGTGTTTAAAAATCCAATAGAATTAATTGCAAAAGCGTTAAGAAATTGAAATAGCTATTTCAATTTCGATATATCATAAACGAAAAGATCATTACTACTAAAAGCGAACAATCTTCTACTATCTTGTGATAAAACAATCTTTTTTATCTTATCAATATTTGGCTGCACTATCGCACTATATCGGTATCCAAAGTAGTCATCTTTGTTGTGTAGTGCATCTCTATCAACCATATATTTTGGTAACAAAAGCGTAGCTCGTTTAAAGGAAATAGCATTTTTATTTGCTATAAATGCTACATATCTACCATTTTTAGTAAACTGCATATCTCTTGCCCTCTGATAATATCTGTGCCACGCTCCTTCAATATTAAAGTGGTTTAGTTGCTTAACCTCACCACCTATATCTTCAAAAAGTACTACATCATTATTCCTGTGAGTAAGGATATAGCTTTCAAAATGGGATATATTGCTTGTTCCCATTATGAAACCATTGACAGCTGGTGGCCATGCAGCTTCTCTAAATGGTATATCCGACTTTTCTTTTGGATGATATGGATCAGAAATATCTATGATAGCTAGTTTTTCGTTATGGTGATGTTTTCCAATATATAACTCATTCTCATTTGAAGATAAAGCCATCCCTCGATAATACTCTGTAGAAAAGATATTTCCTTGTTTCTTAGGAGCTTTTTTGTCAGATATATCATATATAACTAATGAATTTCTACTATTTATATAAAGTTTTTTTTCATCTTTGGAAAGTAAAATATCATTCATGTTTAAGATGCTAGTTTTAGATAATACTTTCGGCTTCTTTATTTTTGTTATATCTACAATAAACAAATCATCATATCTTGAGATATAAAAAAGCGTATTTCCATCTTTTGAAAGTTTTACATCTGTAACAATACCACCAGGTAACTCAGTTTGTCCCAAAAGTGGTATAACTCCCTCTTTGTCAAGATATAGGGTATTTTTCTTTTTATTAAAGCCACTAGTGGTTACAACAGTTGTTAATAATCCATTTTTATTTATATATCGCTCTACCTTTTGATCTTTGAAATTTATATTTTTATTGTCAACTATTAAGTTTCCTTGAGAATCAAAACGGGTTTTTGGTCTTGGAAGATATATAGTATTTCTGATATTTCCATTTTCATCTTTAGTGTAACCAACAGAGTCATCCATGTTTTTCTTATTTTTTATTTTTGTATGTTGTACCACTTTTCCTGAGACAGTATTAGAGCTCTTATCTTCTTTGGTATTGAGATTGATTATCTGTGTACCTATTTGCGCATTTTCGTTGTTGATATTTAACCCTGTTTCATATGAAATTTTTGGCTGGAGTTTGTCATCTTTTGTCTTTATATTTACAAAAAAAGCCACTGCTAACATAGTGAACAAAACAAGTGCAATTATCATAATATTGTGGCTATTTTTCTCTGAGACTTGATCATCATATAGATATGTACTTCCACAATGGTCACAAACAATTTTATTGTCACGTACAACATACTCATTTGAACCACATGATTTACATTTAAAATACATACTATTCACTCACAATATTGCCACTATCAGAGGCATATCTATAAACAAACGCATAAAGGTACTGTTCATATGATTTTTTAAAAGTAACATTTGGGCAAATTTCTTTTAATTCATCGATAAAAGTACCTGTATCATTTGTTTTTGTCCACTCACTTTGGCTTTTTTGAGATGCAAAATCATTACTACTCATACCACAACTTTCTTCATACTTTATAGCATATAGCTTATGACCTTTGCCTGCAAGAGTTAGACGCTCTTTATTTAAATCATAGATATAAACTCCTAGTGAAGTGAATTCTTCGTTACTTAAAGTAGATACCTGTCCTTTCATTAAACCACCCATTCCATAATTATTTCTTGTGTCAGATTTATAATCATGCATCGCTTCTATTAAATCAGTTTCTTTCATTTTAGCTATAACATCACTCTTCCCAAGCGCTTTTTTTTCGGCATAATTACCATGACATGCTTTACACTTGTCTTTAAATATTGCTTCACCTTGAGCATAAAATACCTGTCTATTTTTATTGGCTGTTTCCTGTGAAGATATTTCTGTATCATTTCTATTAACAGAACTACCACACCCCACAAATAAAAGTAGCATAGATAAATTAAACATATAATATTTCATGTACATTAATAAACCTTTAAATAATATATTAATATATCGGTAATATATTATTTTTCTTTATCTCAATTTAACATTGTGTTTATTTAGTCAAAGTATTGATTTATACGCTATAAGAAAAGTAAAAATTGATACAATATTTAAACACTTAGAAAATTTATTAAAGGCATTAAGAACAAATAATGGAATTTTGGAATCATATCTACTCAAATTTTGACCCCGTAGCATTTAACCTCTTTGGAATAAAAGTCCATTGGTACGGTCTAATGTATGTAACAGCTCTTCTTTTAGGAATCTTTGTTGCACATTGGATTGTAAAAAAAGATAATCTGCCTATCAGCAAGGACTTTTTAGACAATTATATCATCTGGATTGAAGTAGGTGTTATTTTAGGAGCGAGAATAGGATATATCCTATTTTATGATCCTAATACCTCTTATTATCTTACACATCCTTGGCAGATTTTTAACCCGTTTGGTGAAAATGGTGAATTTGTAGGAATTCGAGGTATGAGTTATCATGGAGCAATGCTTGGATTTTTAATAGCTTCGACTCTATTTTCGCTCAAATATAAAGTCAACCAGTGGTTTATGCTAGATATCGCAGCGATTGCGATTCCTGCTGGTTATATCTTTGGTCGTATTGGAAACTTTTTAAACCAAGAACTTATCGGACGTACCACGGATGTATCTTGGGGTATTTATGTTGATACCGTGCTAAGACACCCTTCTCAACTTTATGAAGCATTTTTAGAGGGTGTAGTAGTTTTTGCCCTTATCTATTTTTATAGAAAAAGAAAAAAGTTTGAAGGTCATTTGATGACTCTTTATCTCTTTTTATATGCACTTGCAAGATTTTCAGCTGAATTTTTTAGAGCACCTGATGCTCAAATCGGTTATGTATGCTGTGGATGGATGACAAAAGGACAAGAATTTTCACTCTTTATGATGTTCTTTAGTATTATTTTATATTTTATCTTAAAAAATTTACCTCAGAAAAAAGTTGATTATTTATCATGAGTACATGTTTATATACAATTGAAGGAACACTTTATGATAAACAAAGAGATTTCATATCGACAATACATACGTTCGTACTCAAATTTGATCTAATAGCAAAGATAGAAAAGAGTAAAACAGGCTATTTAATTGAAATAAAAGCTGATGAAGAAGAACTTCTTGATTTTGAACCTCAATTATTTAAAAAAATTGCAAGCCTTATGGAGATAAAATTATACACTAAAAAGAATCCTAAACTTTCTAAAATAGATATTGATAATAATAAGCCATTTAAAACCTGTGCACAACTATTAAGACAAGAGAAGATAATAGCCATCAAAGGTCATAATTGTTTTCACCTAGTCTGTAGTGCTTCAAAATCAAAAGCTGTACTTGCCTTGAGAGCTCTCATTTCACAGCCTGATAAACCACTTTCAGTTATGTACAAAAATATACAAAAAGCACGACAACTTATTTTGCTCTCTACTAAAGAGGAAACACTTTTAACATCTGTAAATAGACCTTTTGTAATCGCAAAATTAAGATCACTCCATCGACTAGAAAAAGTTAAATACAAACACAAACTCACACCACTTATAAACACAATAAACCAAAAAATAATGCTCTCTCTTCCACACAATGATATTTATCAAAGACTATTTGAACAAATTGATTTTCCTATTGTAAGTATTGATACTAAAATTATGGAAAAAAATCTACTATTAAAGACATATGCTGATAAAGTTGAATATATCTTAGATTCTGATGAAGCATGGCAAGAGCCTAAAGCTAGAGAAGTTTTACAAATTACTTATGGCAAAACCCAAAGTATTGAACCTACAATTGAGATGAAAGAAAAAGCATTTAAAGTTTGTCTAGATTACGAACAAAGTACTATAGAAAATTTCAAACTTAAACCATTAAAAATGCTAGAAGAAGATGATCCTAAATATAAAGCTTTGAGTCTTCTTTTTGCAAAACTTCCACTAGAACAGATTTTAACACTAGAACTCTCTTTCACTGCAAAGGAGATAAAAGCACTTCATCTAAATTGGGAAAATAGCACAAATAGATCAATTTCTCTTCTTGATCTATTTGATGCAATTGTTAGTTTATCTGGAGAACTTCATCACAAGAGTTTTATTAATCAAAGTGTTATGTTAGTAGAGACCTATTATGAGGCGTGTGAAGAACATTTATTTGATTATCAGATTGTAGATAATGAAATTGATATTGATATTATCTCAAGTTATTTAACTAGTAATAAACTTAAAAAATTAGGCCCCACACTTGTAAATACTATTAGTACCATCATCGTTCAAATTGCCAAAGAACAAAATTTAGATGTACATTTAAATGGTGCACTATTTCACTATCGAGATTTAAGTGAATTGACAATTGAAAAACTAGAAGATGAAGATATAAAGGTGATATTATCATGAATGAACTCTTTAGCGCAATAAATGGATTTTTATCAAACCTACTCTTTTTTGATATCTTATTTGGGCAAGTTAAAGGAACTACCATACCTTTTTTAGTTGCTTGGCTTATCACTGGTGGTGTTTTTCTTACTATTAAAATGGGTTTTGTAAACCTAAAAATGTTACGTCACTCTTATCATATTGTAAGAGGAAAATATCATACTAAAGAAGACAAAGGCCTTATCACACCGTTTGAATCACTAACAACGGCACTCTCAGCAACTGTTGGTCTTGGTAATATTGCAGGAGTTGCAATTGCTGTATCTATAGGTGGACCTGGTGCAACATTTTGGATGATTATCGCTGGATTTTTAGGAATGACTCTGAAATTTACTGAAGTAACACTTTCATTACAACATAGAGAGTTTTTAAAAGATGGCTCTATCATGGGTGGGGGTATGGAGTATCTCTCTAAAGGTCTTGCCAATAAAGGAATGAAGGGCTTTGGAAAAGGTCTTGCAATTGTATTTGCAATCTTTATGATAGGTGGTGCAATAGGAGGTGGAAATACCTTCCAAGTTTCACAAGCTTTAGGAGTCGTCCAACAAGAAATTCCATTTTTGAAAGAGTATCCAATTGTATTTGGAATCTCAATTGCCCTTATCACTGGTGCAGTTATCATTGGTGGTATTCAAAGAATTGCACATACTACTGTTAAGATTGTACCTACTATGGTCTTTATCTATGTTACAGCATCACTTTGGATACTCATAACAAATTTTACTCAAATACCCCATGCTTTTTGGCTTATTTTTTCTGAAGCATTTGCACCAACTGCTGCAGCTGGTGGTATGATAGGAGTCATCATACAAGGGTTTCAAAGAGCAGTTTTTTCTAGTGAAGCCGGACTTGGCTCTGCCGCAATTGCACATGCACCAGCTCGTGTAAAATATCCAGTTAGACAAGGTATGGTATCTCTTTATGAACCTTTTATAGATACTATCATAGTATGTACTATGACAGCCCTTGTAATTATCATTACAGGTGTTTATGATCCAGCTAATGGTTATAAAGAACTTATAGAAGCACAACAAGGTGCTGCACTCACTTCTGCTGCTTATGGAACAGTGATCTCATGGTTTCCTAGTATACTTTCTATATCTATAGTACTTTTTGCTTTTTCAACGATGATTGCGTGGTCATATTATGGAGAGAGAGCTTGGGTTTATCTTTTTGGAAGTGGTTCATCATTGATTTTTAAACTCATTTTTTTAAGTTTTACAATCTTTGCATCTGTTGTAAGTACAGCAATAATGGTTGACTTTAGCTTTATGCTAATTCTTGGAATGGCACTACCTAATATATTAGGTCTTTATATTTTAAGTGGAGATGTTAAGAGAGAACTTAATATTTATCTTACCAAATTAAAAAATGGTGAATTAGATAAAGAAAGTATTTAATAAAATTTAGTTTTGTCGATTATACTTCTATAAAGGAGTATGTATGACAGCTGAAGTAGAATCTGAATATTTAACATTTCTAGATGATGGTGAAGTCTTATTTGACTTTAATTTCTTACTCTCTGAAACTGATGAAAAAGGTGTCATTACATACGCAAATGAAGCTTTTGCACAAACAGCAAATTATGAAATTGACGAACTTATCGGACAACCACATAATATAATCAGACATCCAGATATGCCTCGTATTGCATTTAAAGGACTTTGGGATGATATACAAACCAAAGGATTTTGGCAAGGTTTTGTAAAAAATGCTCGAAGAGGTGGTGGATTTTACTGGGTATACGGTACTGTTTTGAGAAGAATTGACAGTAATGGAAAAATTCACTATATATCAATTAGAACAAAACCTTCACGAGATGCAGTTAAAGAGCATGATGCACTTTATAAAACTTTGGTATAAAAAATAGGATATTATTATGATAATACTTATAATTTTAGCTGCAATAACATTTGCACTTATCATGTTTTTGCAATATAACCATTATGAAGAAGAATAGAGTAGTTAAACTACTTTTTTCTTCATAATCTTAATATAAGTATCTTATTTTATAAAATAATTACCATCAAAACTCACAAGAGAATATTTTGTTTCATTCCCCAAACTCTCCACTAAACCATCAAGTGATAAAAATGAAAGTGAATCTGCTCCAATTTGATCTCTAATCTCATCTTCACTCATATTTGCACTAATAAGTTCTTCATAACTTGGTGTATCAATACCATAACGACATGGATGCTTGATAGGTGGAGAGGCTAATTTAAAATGCACCTCTGTAGCCCCTGCATCTTTAAGCATTTTAACAATTTGTCTTGAGGTTGTACCACGTACTAGTGAATCATCTATGATAATAACTCTTTTGCCCTCTATGACTTTTCTAATTGGAGATAATTTAAGTTTTACTTTTAAATCTCGCATCTCTTGTATCGGCTCAATAAAGGTTCTACCAACATAATGATTTCGAACGATTGCATTTTCAAAAGGTATACCACTTTGTTCACTATATCCAAGTGCAGCAGCGATACCACTGTCTGGAACAGGTAAAATGATATCAGCGTCTACAGGCGCTTCTATGGCAAGTCTTCTACCCATTTCAACACGTTTTTCATAAACATTTTTACCACAAATTTCACTATCAGGTCTTGCAAAATAGATATATTCAAATGCACAAGGTCTAGGTTCTGGCTCATAAAGTTGAACTGATTTTGGCTCTTCCCCTTTTTCAAGGATTACCATTTCACCAGGTCTGATATCCCTAACAAATTCAGCCCCAACAAGGTCAAATGCACATGTCTCACTTGCAATAATATACCCACCATTTTTGAACTTTCCAAGTGAAAAAGGACGTACACCATAACGATCACGGATCGCAAACATCTTTTTACGACTTTGAATGAGAAGACAATACGCACCCTTAATTTGATTTACTGCCTCAACAATACGATCTTGTAAACTATTTTCTTTACTTCTTGCAATAAGGTGTATAATATTTTCAGTATCCATATAAGATTGAAATATTGCACCCTCTTCTATCAACTGATTACGTATTTCATCTTTATTGGTTAAATTTCCATTATGTACAACAGAAATTTCGCCAAGTTTATATTTTGCAGAGATCGGCTGTGCATCTAAAACAGAAGAACTTCCAGCTGTTGAATAACGGTTATGACCTACTGCCATAGAACCTTTTAAATACTCAAATGTTCCTTCATGCGCATAGACATCAGTAACAAGACCTCTTCTTTTTTTTGTGTAAATTTTCTCACCATCACTTGAACTTATTCCCGTGGCTTCTTGTCCACGATGTTGCATTGCAAAAAGAGCATAATATGCTACTTTTGAAGCATTGGGAATATTGTAAACGCCAACTATTGCACACATATTTTTTCCTAAATTCCTAAACAGTCTGTAATATTATAAAGACCATTTTCTTGATTTACTATCCATTTTGAAGCTTTAATAGCCCCTTTTGCAAATGTATCACGACTTGTTGCCGTATGATTGATTTCGATATACTCGCCATCATTATAAAATCCAACAGTATGACGACCAACGATATCACCTCCACGAAGTGCCATGACTGCAATCTCATCTTTTGTCCGCTCACCAATGTTTCCATCTCGTCCACTTACACGAACATTGTCTAGATCTAATCCTCTAGCATCTGCTACATGTTCTGCCAATGTTAATGCTGTTCCACTTGGAGCATCTTTTTTGTATCTATGGTGTTGCTCAACAATTTCAGCATCAAAATCTGCTAACGCTCCAGAAGCCATATGTGCAAGTTTATTTAAAATTGCAACGCCTAAAGACATATTTGTTGCATAAAGAATTGGCATATATTTTGATGCCTCTTCCAAAAGGTTGAGTTGATGTTTACTCATTCCTGTTGTACCTATCACCAATGGTGTTGGGCAATCTTTAATCGCAGTCTCTAAGAGTGACTCTGTACCATTTGGCAATGTAAAATCAATCACAACATCAGAGTTTTCTAAAAGTGTCTTCGCATCATTTGTTATTAATATATCCTCATCTACTGGATATTTAAACTCATCAATAGCATGAAGTGTAGTTGCAACAGCTTTTTCATCATCTCTAAGATTTTTAACAAGTAACTCACCTACTCGACCTGTTGAACCATGAATTCCTACTTTTATCATCTACTTTATTCCTTCAAAAAATTTAATGTTCTCTAGCAATTGCTTGTAGTGCTGCAGTCGCTCCATCTGAAGCTGCACATACTACTTGTTTTGGAGCTAGAATACGAATATCTCCAGCAGCAAAAAGTCCTTCGACAGAAGTCTTCATACTTAAATCAACAATCACTTCTCCATAGTCATTTAATGCACATAATGGCTCACCATCTTCTTGCATCAATACATCATTGTTAACATTCATACCAACAAATGTAAAAATTCCCGGTACAGGTAAATCTCTCTCATTTCCCTCTTTATCAACTGTTAATACTCCAGTTACACCCATAGCATCTCCATAAACTTTTTTGATACTAGAGTTTAATACAAGCTCAATATTTTCTTTATTTTTAAGATGTTCAACAGTACTTGGAGCCGCACGAAACTCTTCTCTTCTATGAATAAGATATACTTTTGAGCAGATATTTGAAAGGTATACAGCTTCCTCAAGAGCAGTATCACCACCACCAAGAACAGCTACCTCTTTATCTTTGTAGAAAAACCCATCACACGTAGCACACGTGCTCACACCTTTACCAAAAAACTCATCTTCACCTTCGAAACCAGCTCTTTTTGGTGTACTTCCAGTACAAATAAGAACATTTTTAGCGAACTCTTCTTTGCCACCTGCAAGAATAACTTTAAAATTATCTCCATCTTTTTCAACACGAGTTACTTGAATCATCTCATGTTTTAAACCAAAACGCATACATTGCTCAGGCCATGGTGCCATCAGCTCCATTCCAGTAAGAATCTCTTTAATCCCTGGATAGTTTTCAACTTCACTACTATTCATAATTTGTCCACCAGGCATTCCCATTTCAAACATGGTAACATTTTTAAGTCCACCACGTGTTGCATATAGTCCTGCTGTAAGTCCTGCCGGTCCCCCACCGATAATCGCTAAATCAAGCATATATTCCCCTTATTCTATGATTTCTATTCTAGTATTTTGTTTGTATTTTAAATTTTTTTGTTTTACAATCTCAAATGCACATGGTACATCATAAATATTAAACTTTTGGATAAACTTCAGCAGCGTATTCATGCCACTTGTAATATGTATAATACTATCTTCTTCTTTAAATCTTTTTTGGTACAAATCGATTGCCAATATCTTGTTATCATCTTTAATATTTTTTGTAATATCTTCAACATTTTGCATCTTAGAACTATAAACTAAAACTGTATATTTTTCATCTTCGGGCATAAAAAGTTCACTTTTTTGATAAAAAGTAGTTTGTGAGAAATCAAAAAATTTATATTTGGAAAATTCATAATTATAATAAGCAAAAGCACTAGCGACCATCGCAGCACCAAAAAAAGAGGCAAAGAGATATGTGAGGGAGAAAGGACTCCCTCTACGTTTTTTACTCACTAAAGAAATGAGTCAATTTTGTCCGCTAAAACTTGTTTTCCAGCAGCACCAACCATTTGATCTACCATTTCACCATCTTTAAAAACCAATAGTGTAGGAATAGATCTAATTCCGTATTTGATTGCGATATCTTGCTCTTCATCAGTATTAACTTTTGCAATTGTCGCCTTTCCATCAAAATCTTCAGCTAATTCTTCAATTACTGGAGCGATCATTCTACAAGGTCCACACCATGGAGCCCAGAAATCTACAAGTGTTACACCCTTAGCAATTGTGTCAGCAAAGTTATCGTTTGTTAATTCTACATATTTTCCCATATTTATTTCCTATTATTTTAAATTGCATCAATCAGTTAGATTAATACGCGCAAATTATACAATTTTAATCTTATATTAAAGTTAATATCTAAATCTAGGATGATATAGATAATTAAATATAAAATAATTTTACAATTTATTAAAAAAAGTAAAACTATCTTTTTATTTTTTTTTGTTAGAATTCCTTCAAAAAAGGAGCAAAAAATGGGATTTATAATGAATATTTTACCAATGAATGTATTTCCTCTTATTCTTGTGATTCTTTATGAAAATGCACGTCTTTCAAAAAAATATCTCAATATGGACATTACAACTGTTATCAGTGAATATAATTTTCTTTTTATGGTAGCAGCTCTTCTTCTTTTTACACTCTCTTATGAGATGGTAAAAGCTGCGATGTTCGCACCAAAAGGTTCAGGTACATGGGTAGATTTCATCATGTCATTTATGCTTTTTATGGGTATTGTACTCTATATTATGCACGTAATTATGGAGCTAGACCAAAAACCATCACTATTGATTTTACTCACAGCAGAAGCACAACTTCTTGATGTCATGGTTGGTTTTTATCTCGCTATCACGAATGCAAGACGAGATTTTAATACCGGAGGTTAATAAGCTCCATACCAAACTTTTTTGCAAGTTTTGGCTGGGTTCGATCCCAGCTAATAAACTCTTTTTTTAAAATATTTTGGTAAAAATTATCTAAAAGCTTTCTATCTTTTTCCGTTAACTGTTCAATAATCATCCTACCTCCAAAAAACCTTTGAAGCTTGGGCTTGGTATCTAAAGGTTTATAAAACTTTTCAAAATAACTTTCAATTCTTTTCATACCTAAATCATCCTTACCCGTTGTTCCACAGACTATAAATGAAGCAATGATTTTAGATTGTATTTGTCCTTTATGAGTTGAAAAAAGCTCTTTAAAACGTTTATGCCCACCATCGATCCAAATTCCAGAACCTATAATAATCTTATCATATTGGTTTATGAATTTATCAAAAGAAATCTCTTCAATATTAACAACATCAACATTAGTACCAATTCCTTGAGCAATCCACTGAGCTGTATCTTTGGTCGCACCATATCTAGTGCCATATATCAAAGCAATATTATCTGAACTTTCATTTACTAAACTCTTGATACTACATCCAAAGTTAAAAGCAGCAACTGAAACTAGAGAAATCCCTTGATAGCATAAAAATTTTCTTCTATGCATATTCAATTTTACTCTACTACAATCTCAATACGTCTATTTTGTGCACGTCCTATTTCTGTTTCATTGGTTGCTATCGGGCTAAGAGAACCTTTCCCAATTGCTTTGATACGATCAGAACCCACTCCATATTGAACCATTAATTTTTTAACAGCCTCAGCACGTCTTTGTGAAAGTGCTATATTTTCATCAAATTGACCCGTATTATCTGTATAACCTTTGATAGTTATCTTAGAGTTTGTATGATTTACTGCTTCAACAAATTTTCTAATCGTTATTCTTGAATCTTCAGCAATCTTGTCAGAATTTAATTCAAAATGAACGTCTAATATTTTCCGTATAGTTGGAAGTGTTTTAAAAGCAGAAGAACTTCTTTGTACACGTGGTGAAGTTACACGAGGTTTTTCGATATAGAGTCTTGTATCTTTTATTGGACAACCAACTTTATTTACAGCAGTTTCAAATGGTGTATTTGGACATATATCAAGACTATCAATAACACCATCTCCATCTGTATCAACAGCAAACTTTTGGTTTGTAATAGGAGAAGTTGGTGCTTTATACGTATCTATAACTTCTGGCGCAGGAGTTGCTGCCTCAAGGTCGGGGTAGCCTTGTGACGCTATACCGGGAATTGAAATCGTATTATTATAATTTGAAAAAGTATTTCCAATAGGCAATCTTAACCCTATAAATAGCGCTGCTTCACTATCCTGACCTTCTCCTGAACCAATCATTTGCATCAACCTAAGCTCAGTAACAATATGTAGATCATCTGAAGGCTGAGAGATAGGTATCTCTAAACCGATACCCTCTTGTAAATAAAAACTACTCTCAAAAGCAGACTTAGATCCACCTACATATTCATATCCTAAACCACCATAAAAGTAAGGAACTATATTTTGATATCCATAATCAGATTTGAAAAAAGCATTTATAGATGTTTGAAAAAGATAATCAACACTAGAGGAGTCATCAATGCTCACATAGGAAAAATCAAGTTTAGGTTTGATTTGATGTCCTACTTCACCAATGAAATCAACCGCAAAGCTATTTTGATCTAAAGAGAAATCATCAGTTATAGTGGTTAATCCATACTTAAATGCCATGTATCCAACATCATCATAACTATTTAACATAGCAGATCTCTCAGAAAATTCTGGAGATTGGGCATACGATTGAGAGATAAGCAGCGATATAAGAGTACCCGACATTAAAAGTTTTTTCATAATATACCTTGTTACAAAAGTTTCACTATTTTAACAAAAGGTAGGTTAATGTCAATTATTTTGTTACAAGAAAAAGATTAAAATCCTAATTCATTTGAGCAGTAATCCAATCCATACCTATTCAGTGCAGTAATAAGAAAATCATTTTCTCCATAACATTTATACACATAAGCACTACTTGGTGAAAGTGGTTGAGATAATTCAGTGTAAGGATCATCGCTCCCTAATTCCAAAACACTCTCATAAGCTTCTAAATTTGAATTGAAAACATAATCCATCAAAGCATCTAAAGGTTTAAGGATCATTTGTTTTGTATCATAACTTCCTACACCAAATGGATATCCATGCCCTAAATCTTTATAAATTTGATAATCACGATTTTTATCTCCAAGAATAGAGAGTCTGTCAAAAATTGTTAATGCTATTCTTGGGTCTAATTGTCTAGCATAATCATACTGTTGAATCACAACTTTTGTATCTTTAGAAAAGTTTTCAAATGTATCTTCTCCCATCCCAAATGCAAACCAAGGATCCATTGAAAATATAAATTTTCCTTTTTCTCCGTATCCATTTTTTGAAAAATAATCCATGATTTTAAAAGAGATCCCACCACCTGCAGAGTGTCCTACAACCCCAAAATTTAACGTATCAATATAATTTGAAACATTTTTATCACTTAAAATTTCAGAAAATCTTTCAATATGAAATTGTGCAGCATATTCCATTGGACTTTTAGAATAGATCACGACATACCCTTGACTAGCTATAAATGTCAAAAGAGTTTTATAATCTTCATGATTCTTAGATCCCCATCCTGGGGCAAAAAGAACAACAGGTAATTTTTTATTTAAATCAATTTTTTTCGGTTTATAAAGCGTTGTATTTATGAAACTAATGATTTCCATATCAAGATTTAAAGATTTCCCATACACTCTGTTTTCTATATCATTAACAGTATCTATTGGAGTTTCTACTTTTGAATTGAAAATAACATCTTCAGAGTTTTTTTGACACCCCATTACTAAAAACGCAAAATAGCTAAAAACCATCAATAAAACAAATCTCATTATAAAACCTTCCTAAAACTCTATATAGTATATTGGTTAAAAATTGAATTCAGACAAAATTATAGATATCCTAATATTTTTTTGTCAACACCAGAAAGTGCAAGTTGATTAATTTCATCTAAACTAAAATAATCTTCATATGCCTCTTCTTGAAGCAGATATACTTTGGCTTCAAGTTTAAAATGGGTATATTTTTGCTCTACATCAACTAAAAATTCTGCATCATTTATTATACCATCCACCTCTTCAAAACCCCAAAGCCCATGTAAAAATCTTCCCTCTCTTTGTTGAAGATAAAACTTATTATTAAAATGACGTACCAATATATTTACTTTTCTAGTGGGAACAATTTTACGCTTTTTTTCAGGATATTGAAAATAATTCTCTTTATACGCTTTACAATTCTTACTAAATGGACATAAGTTACATTGTGGATTTCTCACTGTGCAAACCATTGATCCAATATCCATCATTGCCTGATTATAATCAAAAGGATTTTTGCGATCAAGCATCTGATGTGCAATCTCTATCAACACTTCTTCTTTAGGTGCTTTAAATGCATGGAGACGACAAATAATGCGTTTTACATTTGCCTCCATTACAGCCCGCTCTTGCTTATAGGCAAAGGCACAAATAGCAGAAGCTGTATTTTTACCAATACCTGGTAATTTTAAAAGTTCATCATAGGTATTTGGAAGTCTTGGAGCAGTTAATTTTGCTGTTTTATGGAGATTTTTTGCCCTCGTATAATATCCCAAGCCCTCCCACATCTTTAATACCTCATCCAGTTCAGCATGTGCTAAAGCTGTCAATGAAGGAAACTTTTTCAAAAAAGGAAAATAGTATCGCTCCAATACTGTTTTCACTTGTGTTTGCTGCAACATAACTTCGCTAAGATAGATATGATAGGGATCTTCTGTAGTACGCCATGGAAGCTTTTTTCTCCCATGTTGAGCATACCACTCAAGCAACTTTTTATGTACCAATAGCCACTCCATAAAGAATCATCTCATCCGTCTGTAAAAATGCTTTTGTCTCATCATCATAATAAGCCCCAATACCACTACACCCAATTTTTAGATACTCACTTAAGAGATAAATACGATGTCCAATAATGCCAGCTTTTTGATAAGCACTTTGATAATTTTGAGAACGTGTTGTGAGGAAAAATGTGACTGCACTCTCTCTTCCAAGTGCTTGTTCAAGACAAAAATATCCAGCCTTTTGGCGAAAATCACCCTCTTTTAAACATTTTCCATTAAGATAAAGACCACGTTCCATACCTTCAACAGCATTAACAAAACAGTAAAGCTGAACTTCTTCATCACAATCACTCATCACAGGTTTAAGTGCAATCTCTAAGACTGTTTCATAAGAAGCTTTGGTAATGGTAGACGTAGTAAATTCACGAATAGAACGTCTTTTAAAAATCGTCTCTTCAAATATCTCTTTATGAAATGAAAACTCTGAAAAGGTATATTTACTCTTACACGAAATTAAATCCAATGAATCTTGATATGCCATTTCTATCATCTCATTGCGTTCAAACTGAGGATTAATATCTTCTAAATGCATGTTAAAAGTCTCTATACGATCAGTTTTAGGAATACCCAATATTCCACACGAGAGAAAAAACTCTTGATCACCAAAACCAAACGCTTTATTTAACATTATCTTATCAAACTGATATCGAATCACACAAGCATGGTTATAAAGATAAGCACTCGCTTCTAAAGCACCAAGTGCATGTCCACAATCAAGTAAACAATACCGAAATCCTCTATCTTTATATTTCCATGAAGATCGATAATAAATTGTAGAGTATAAAATAATAAAGCCTTTAACTGCACGATTGTCATTAAAAGCAGACTCTACACCATCTCCATCAAGTGCATACAGAAATTTTACACTACTATTTGCCACATCAAAATGGTATATTCCATCCTTAAATCCTTTTACTTCACGCACTTGAAAATAAATCTCAACTGGAAAAAGTGCTCCTGCACTTGGAAGTGTTCTAAGGAAATATTCTGTACCTGGATATGTTTTTTTAGCAGTAATACCTCCAAGTCGATAAATAAAATTGTGAATATCAGATTTTCCATCGAGCTTGATAATATCTTCAAATTGGTTATAAATTTTTAAAGCAGAAGGTTGTAAGCTCCAGTCTAAATGGTTTGGTGAATTCCTGATAGATTCATATGAATGTTTGGTCTTTTGATGGTAGTCAAATGACATACAACAAAACCATAAAATAGTGAGAAATACTCCCACCTAATACAAAAAAGTGCCAAATAGTATGAAAAAAAGGTTGATGATCTTTGATATAAAAGATAATTCCAAAAGTATAAAATAATCCACCAGATACAAGAAGCAATAAACCACCAAAATCCATATTTTCAATTAAGGGTTGTGTTGCAATTACAATCATCCAGCCCATAAGAATATATAAAATTAAGGAAAGTTTTTCAAAACGCCCAGGATAAGCAAATTTCAAATAGATACCAAAGATTGCGATGGTCCAATTTACAGCAAAGATACTCCAACCCCATGCACCACCCAAAGTCAATAATGTCACTGGTGTATATGTCCCTGCTATTAAAAAATATATCGAAGCATGATCAAACTGTTGGAATAATTTTTTAATTTGATAATGAGATATGGCATGATAAAGTGTTGATGAACCATACATGATAATAAGCGTCGTACTAAAAATAGCAGCACTTACAATTGCTAAAGCAGATCCTTGTAAAGTAGCAAAAGCTACTAATACTGCTAACCCTGCAATACTAAGTACTAAACCCACACCATGAGTCGCAGCATGCCATATCTCTTCAGTAATAGAAAAACTATTCACTTGGGTATTCATAACAAAACCTTATTTTAGATTATGACATGATAGCAAAGAAAACTAGGATAAACGACTTACAATTTCTAAATAGTTTTCATCTTCAGGTTTTATGTATCCATGACGTATTAAAAAGTCTATAATTACGAGGTTACAATTGAGTTTAAATTCATCACTATTTTTAACAATATCTACAACTTCTTCAATATCCAAAAGATAAAACTCTTCAACTTCATCATCATTACATTTTGGTACAAAGTCCTCTGGAAGTTCTAAATCATAACAATAAAGAATATCTTCACTCCCACCTAAGCGATAATCATGCTTATAACGTACAACCCCTACACTTCTAGCATTTCTTGCAAGCTCTTTTTTGATATTTGCCTCTTCAATACACTCTTTATAGAGATTTTCTTCCAAAGAGATACCATAAGGCAAACCACCAGCAACAATGTGATCTAATTTTCCTGCGTAAAAACCCTTTTTATAAGAGCGTCTTGCAATCCACATCTTCAATCCAGTATCTGTTTTCACATAACCATTGAGATGTTGTCCAAATCCAATTGCACCAAAAATAGATGCGATACTGCGATCTACTAAACATAAAGGCGCTGAATATGCTGTCTCTCTAATAGTAAATGCTTCATTCATGAAAATATTTGAAATCTTATCTACATAAGCTTTTTTCCCAAACTGCTCCATTGCACTGTTTCTACTCTCAAATGTTGCATAGTCACTTTTAAAAGAGAGACTATTTTCATTTTTAATAAAAAAATTACTTTCACATATATAAGATACAAATTCATTACGAATCCAGCCTACATGACGACCATCAATTACAAATGCAGTTTTATTTTCTGTAGTAAAATTATTGCACTCATTTATATGTCTAAGATATCCCACTATATGCCCTTTAATTCTATCTCTACAATTTCACTATCTGCAAATATCCGAATCGCTGGTCCCCAAAACCCCGTCCCATTGGAGACAAATATCTGCGTATCTTCATCGTGTTGATACAACCCACTCAAATAAGGCTGATCCAAAAGTACCAACAACCCAAAAGGAAAAATTTGTCCCCCATGCGTATGTCCTGAGAGGATAAGATCAGGTTTATAAGATTCCAACTCTTTAACCATCTTTGGCTGATGTGCTAAAACAATAGTCGGTAGTGTTTTATTTACTGTGCTAAAAGCTTTTGGTAGATCAGGTTCCAAAAGTCCAACACGGCTTCCGATATAATCATTTAACCCCACCAAATTAAACTGATCTTCAATCTGAACAGACTCATTTTCTAATATGGTGATATTAAGTGTTTTGATATACTCCATTGATTTTAAAGGATCATGAAAATACTCATGGTTTCCTAGTACAAAGTAAGTACCATACGTTGAAATAAGATTTTTCAAAGGTGCTAGATCCTCTTTGATACGTTCAATCTCAGCATCTATAAGATCCCCTGTAATCACTACCAAATCAGGTTTGAGATCATTAATCCTCTGTACAAAAGCTTCTACAAAATCTTTTTTGATCGTATTTCCAACATGTACATCACTTAACTGTACAATTTTAAAACCATCAGATTTAAAGTCTTTAATCTTTATCAATTGTCGTCTCAGAATTGGCTCTTTAAGTCCATTAATCATACCTTTGAAAAGATATGAAATTGTCAAGATCAAAAAAGTCACATCAAATGCAACTTTCATAAACTTACGACGGCTCTTATCAAATGTAACATTGGCAAATGAAATATGAAGTAGATCATAAATGAGTGCTGCAATAAAAAGTATAAAAAGTATACCAATAGCATAAGAAAAAAACCAAAGTACTTTTTGGTTGTAAATGTCATAATTTCTCGATGATAAAAAAAGTAAGATAAAAATGGAGAGTAGATATAAACTATAGCGTACCACTTTTTTATACGCCTGAAGAAATGAAATTTTGGACAAAAACCTTCTATATGTGTAAAAATTCATCCCTGCAAAAACAGCGATAAACAGTGTAAAAAAAACTATTTTGATCATAGTAAAAATACCCCTCTTTTAATAAAGAAGGGTATCACAACTATCTTAAGGCATTTTTGCTATTTTTTTGTAATCAATCGCTTTAGCATAAGAGATTAAATCTTCTCTAGAGACTTTAGTGCCTTCTACTGAGACCATAAAGCGTTTAGCAACAACAATCTTGATATCACCTTTTTCATTCTCTTTGTTATACTTCACAATCGCTTTTTGACGATTTATACGCTCTAACTTTCCACCATCTGATGTAGCAAACATAGGATTTGTAAAAAGCCCCATCATACCTTGAAGTACAGGGGAATCAGCCATAATCTCCACTTTGATACGACTTTTATCTTTTTTATAAGTACGCTCAGTAGCAAGTCCCCCACCAAACATACCACTTCCAGCAGTCTGTGAAGTTGCATCTTTTGCAGTCCATCCTTCTAAAGGTTCTGGAAGATAATTTTGAAGTCCTTCACTTTTTTTCTGTTTGATAAGTTCCAAAGCATAGTTTAAATCCTCAACAGCAGTGGAAAATTCACCACTTTCATATGATTTTAAAGCTTCCTCTATGGTATCAGTGACATCATCTGCCTGTACAGATATACTTAATGAAATCAAGAGTACTGGAATAAGACTCATCTTTTTAAAACTATTTATATTAAACATAGCATAACTCCTTATTTAAGTTAATATTTATAATGTAATTATAAGATAATTTGGGTGAATTGGTTATTAAATTTTCTCTGAACACTCTTAAAAAAATTATAACAGTCAAGACAAATTAAAAAGGTTATTTTAAAATTTTGTATCTTTCAAAGTACCGTGTATGCATAGTTGTAAACTTTTTCAGTTACATGTTTTATAAAAAATAAAAAATTACAGTCTAAAAGCCTAATATACCATATATGTATTCCTACTTATATCTTTTAACTTGTCAAGAGCCATTATTACGGGATTTGACGGCTAGTTTTATCTAAAAAAGAACTTAAAAATGACGATATTGTTTCTATACAAAACATAAAGGATCGTAAATGAAAAATTTACTTAAAAACTCATTATATATATCTATTTTTATAGGTATATTTCTAACAGGTTGTGGATCTGATGCTGCAGCAGTGAAACAAACCTCAAACTTCAAAACACTTGCCGAAAGTGTAGAGGAATCAAATGCGTCAAAGACAACAAATGCATATGCCTTTTACGGAGATACACAATTAGAACGTGTAGTAGCAATTGATGTAAACAAGATGGAATTAATTCATGAAGTTAATACATCAGGTGAAAATACATATACAGTTGGTCAGGCAGGTGACTTGAATAAACTATATGCCATTACAAGAGGTTCAAATGCATTAGATGTAATTGACTTAGAGAGCATGGAAATTCTAAAAACAATTGAATTACAACACCATCCTCGTTCATGCGCTTATAATGCTGTTTTAGGATTGCAACTTGTTAGCGGTGTTGATAAAGTAATGACTAGTGTTATTGACGTTGAAACAGATACAGTTGTTGCTGTAGTAGGGGAAGATAAAGAAGTATCACCAAAAGATTATGGTGGATCAAATGCGACAGGACATCCATTTTGGTTGACAAGTGATAAATTTGCACAGCTTAATAGAGATGCAAGACAGATTGAAATCTATAAAGTTGTTAAATGCGATGATGGTTCTTGGAATGTTTCACTATCACAATGTATTAAAACACCTACATCTCCACATCATATTATTGGTTCTGGAAATGATGGCATGGATGGGGATTTTCACAGTGAGGATACACAAAAAGATACTTATTATGTAGTTACAGAAGGCTCACAAAATGATCTTATTCCACCAAAACTACTTGAAATCACATATGATGATTGTGATTTTACAATTAATCGAGAAGTTTCACTAGCAGATGAAAATGTGGAAAATATGGGTGCACATCATGCAACACTACATCCAACTGAACCATATGTCTACATGGCTTCAACTAATCAAATAGTTTATGTTATTGACATAGATGTAATGAGTATTATTGCAACAGTTGAGGCAGGTATAGGTGCTGCACATACGACTTTTGTCCCTCAAAAAAATCTTGCTGTCATTACAAACCATTTTGATACATTTGTAACAATTATCGATACCACTACACATACTAAAAAGGTAGATGTTAATGTAAGCGGACCATCACAAAATGGTACCATCTCACAATCTCATACTACTTATGTAGATCCAAAAGGAGATTTCTTTTATGCTTTTGCAACAGATAATGGTATCTTTTATGAGTTAGATCTAACAACTCTTGAGGTATCTCGAACACTTGAAACAGGCGGTACACCAAAACAAGGCTGTTTTTTAGAGTTTACACTTCCTTAATCATTTACTAAAAGAAGCCTATCATAGGCTTCTTTTAACTGATCCATTGCTTGCTCTAGAACTACTCGAGGAACTGCAAAGTTCAATCGCATAAATCCTTCTCCTCCTCTACCAAAACTAATTCCAGTATTTAATCCTAATTTTGCATTTTTGATAAAAAAGTCTGCTAATTTTTGCTCATCTAAATTTAAAGCTTTACAATCTAACCAAAGCAAAAAAGTAGACTCAATAGGCATAACTTTAATATTTGGCATTTTACGTAGTCTTTGGTTTAAATAATCCAAATTTTCATTTAGATGTAGAAGCAAAGATTTTAGCCAATCATCACTCTGTGTATAAGCAGCCACTGTGGCACTCAGAGATATAGGTGTGGGTTGAGTCAATGAATAACGTTTAAATATCTCATGAAATCGTCGCCTAAGAGAACTATTTTCTACAATGGCATAGGCACTTACAATTCCTGCAATATTAAAAGTCTTAGAGGGTGCATTTAGTGTCACTGTGATATTTTTTGCATCTTTAAGTGTTGCCATTGGAATATGTCTGTTTCCCACATATACAAGATCTGCATGTACCTCATCACTAACGATAAGTACATCATTTTCTTTACATATACTGACTAATTTTTCAAGTTCTTCTTTACTCCAAACTCTACCAGTAGGATTGTGCGGTGAACAAAATAGAAACAACTTAGCCACTTTAGCTTTCTGTTCAAAATCTTTAAAATCTATCTCATATCTACCGTTAACTACTTTTAATTCATTTTCAAGTAACTTTCTTTTATGATTTTTCGCAGCATAATAAAATGGAGGATAGATTGGTGGCTGAATGATCACACCATCACCCTCATTTGTTAACGCTTCAACAGAAAGATTTAATCCCGTGACAATTGCATTGATTGGAGCAATCCACTCTTTTTCTATCTGCCAGTTGTGTGCCTTATCCATCCATCTTTGAATGGCTTCATAATAAGTATCGTAATAACCCGTATATCCATAAATAGGATGCTTAACACGCTCTAAAAGTGCAATTTGAATGGCATCAGAACTTGGCAAATCCATATCTGCCACCCAAAGAGGAAGTACATCCTCTGTTCCAAACTTTACAACTCGGCTCTCATACTTCTCTGTATGTGTCCCCTCTCTAGAAATTACTTTATCAAAATTCACTTCTTCTCCCAAACACTCATCTGTGCTACAGTATGCTGATATTTTCGTGCTGTCTCTGGGATAACAAATGGAACATCCTTAGTGTCTATAAGCTTAAAATTCTTTTCTAAAATTTCTTTTAACCCATCCAAAGTTGTAAAATTCTCACCATCTTTTTTATAACCACCAATCCAATCCTCTTTTGGCGTAAACTCTTCAAGCCATGTATAAGGGCTTGTCATGATAAACATTCCGCCATCATTTAATCTGCCACTTATATCTTTTAAAAACTTTTTGGGATCATAAAGCCTATCGATTAAATTACCGGCAAAGATAAGATCATATCCATGATAAAGTGGTTTTAAATTACATGCATCTGCTTGTTGAAACGTTACCTTGTCTGCCTCTTTTTCTAAATTTAACGCTTTTAAAGAGACATTTTTATACTCTACAATTTCACCCTCTATTGGTATAGTAAAACCGATAGAACCCTCTTCTTTCATCTGTGTCGCAAATCCAATAAAACGTGCTGTAAAATCAAGTCCCGTTACCTTATCAAACTCTCGTGCTAATTCAAAAGAACTTCGTCCTATCGCACATCCAATATCTAGTGCACACCTTTTTGGTTTATCTTTCATGTATTCTAGACAAAGTTGGGCACAAGCTTTTGGATAATTTTCTACATCAAAATAACTTTCTCCCCAACCAAACTCAGCATACTGACTGATCAACATATCACTCTCGTAAATATTACCTTTGGTTTGTTCTTCATAACTACTCTCAACATAACGAAACCCTACATGTTGGAAAAAGTGTCGTCTAAAAGCAAACCGAGCAGATAAGAGTGACTCATTTCCCGTAGAGATCCATGAGCCGCCTTTCATCAAATTATGTTTTGTATCAAAAGTGGGTGTTGTAAAATCATCATAAATTGGATGTACTTCAAATCCCTCAAATGGGTAAATTGGTGTTTCACTCCACTGCCAAACATTTCCTACTACATCGTAAAAATCACCATGACGAAAAGAGTCCACTGGTACAGTAGAACTAAAATATTCTAAATTAATATTGCTCTTGTCTATAGTACTTCCCTCAACTAAACAATACCATTCATTTTCTGTTGGAAGTCGTAAGCGTTTACCCTCTTTGGCACCCAGCCAATTACAATATGCTTTGGCTTCATGATAATTCACTTCCACAGGATGGTTCAATGGCAAATCAACAATCTGCGTCATCATGCGCAATTTAAAACCTATACTATCTTCTATCCAAAATGTTGGATATTTTACTTTTGAAAAATTACGCCACTTTCTTCCCTCTTCTTCCCAAAATTGATCGCCATCATAACCATTATCTTTAACAAACTCTAAAAATGCACCATTACTCACAAGAAGTTTTGAAGCTCTAAAATCAGGAATCTCTACCTCACGATGACCATATTCATTATCCCAACTATAAAAATCATCCTCTTTGGATTTACCTAATTTTACAGTACCACCTTTGACATCCAAAAGTTCATTATTGGGAGCTTTAGCACTATCAGTACATATCTTCCACTCTTGAAGACTTTGTACACACTCAATAGGAAGTTGACGAATCAGCACTGAAGTAGTTTCAAGATGAATCCGCTCATGTTCACACCCCATCATAATCACCCAAAATGGAGATTTCCAATCTATAGAAAGTGTTAGTGGCAGTGTATCGATCAGCTCATTTACAACTATTCGAACCTTATCTCGATACAGTCTCGTCTCTTTGACACTAGGCCACTCATAATTTTTTTCATTCAGATCATCCCAACTCATTTCATCTACACCTACAGCAAAAATAGATTCCAATTTTGGATCAATTCTCTGGGTAATTAATTTTGCAAGGATAAGTTTATTGATAAAAAAAGTTGCAGTATGTCCAAAATAGAAAATAAGTGGATGACGCAGTCTGTCAGCTCTTTGCAAAAAAGCTTCATCATTTACTAAACTATCAAATAGTCTTTCATAAATATCAAAAGTATCATTGAAGTAGGTTTTTATCTCTTGTCGTTTTTGTTTAGAATCATTACCATTAAGGGATATGTTTTTTGTGATTTTTAGTGCCAAAATGCCCTCCATAAATCATTTTAAACTAATTATATCAAATAAACTCCACCATATCATCAAAATCGCGTCTAACTCTTTGAGGCTGTTCCTCAGTTCGATATCCTAATGCTATCATATGTGCAATTTCATAATTTTTAGTATCAATTTCAAGAACTTTTGTAGCTTTTTCTTTCTCAAAACCTTCGATTGGACATGAATCTATACCTAAAGATGCAGCACCCATCATTATAAATCCTGAAGCGATATAAACCTGTTTACTAGCCCAACAATCTATCTGTTCATCTGTTTTCCAGTCTAGATATTCACCATATTTTTTTAAAATTTGCTTATAGTGATCACTTCTTGATTGAAACTGTTTGATAAGTTCTAAGTTTGTAGAGCGTTGATTTTTTTTACTTAACAGTACAATTGCATCACTACAGTCTCTTATCTTTGTAGGATTCCAGCATGTTTGACTAAGTTTTTGTTTTAGTAACCCATCTTGTATCACTAAAAACTTCCATGGTTCTACACCAAAAGAGCTAGGAGACATACGCCCGGATTCAAGTATAGTTTTTAACTCTTCTGAGGGGATTTTCTTATGTGTATCAAAAACCTTACATGCGTGCCGAAAATGCAAGGCTTCTTCAAATGTTCTTTTCATTTCTAAAGGTGGAGTTTAAATCCAAGTGTATAATTTGATGTATCCATCTCTGAAGTATCAAAATCATCAATATCTAACTCATTACCATAGTCTGTATAACCCAAGTAAAAACTCAAAAAGTCATTGAAGTAATAGTCAAGTTCAAGACCATAAGTAAACTCTGTTGAAGATTTAGAAACTGCTTTTATGACTTCACCTGCCTCAAAATCTCCATCTGTTTTTACCAAACCAATTTTTGGAGTGATCGCGATGTATGGAATCAGAGAAAATTGATATGTTGCAAAAATTCCGTATCTACTGATATCTTCTTTTGTAAACTCATCATGCTCAGAAAAGTTTTTCGTATATTCTACTCTTAAACCAGCACCCATAAATAGATCCGCTCCAGCAAATGCTGTCACATAATCAGCACCATTGTCCCCTTTTGAATACCCAAGACCAGCTTGACCTATCCAATCTGCTGTTAATGTACTTACCGTTAATAAGGCTGCTAAAATTATTTTTTTCATAAATATCCTTTATTTAATTAGTTAATAATATAACATATTTAATCTTTAAGGATAATAGCTATGAGACGACAACATATGATGTTCCCATCTCAATAATTATTTTATTATTCGATTGCAGATTTGATCAATATAGTGATATCAGCTTGTGCTTTTTCCAATATCGCTATAAGTTCTTTGTCTTTAAGTCCAAATGTTGAAATCCAATTGTAAACATTTGGAAATACAATAACCATTTTATTGGACCCTTTTTTATGATAAATAGCCATTGAACATGGGGCATAGGCACCAGCTTCTGGATGGTTGATTGAAACATTGTAAATTACTTTTAACTTGCAAAGTGAATAAGTATCATAATAGAAATAATCCTCATTCTTTGCATTTTCTAAATCCACACCATAAGCATTAAAACTTGCCATAGTAAACCCAATAGGTTTAAGCCCATTTTCAATGACTATTTCTACTTCTTCTTGAATATCTTCAGCTTCCTCATCATCTACTTCTAATTCAAACCTAGTTACTAAGTCTTTGCTAGCAGGTACCGGCTCATAGTCAAGTTTTGTAATTTCACCCCCTGGAAGTGCTTCTAAAAAATATTTTCTATTTAAAGTTTCTAACTCTTTAAAAAGCTTATCACCTTTACCAAGTATTTTATTCATTGCTGAAGCAGTTAACATGCTGATATAAAGGTTTTTATCACCCTCTTTTTGATAAATTCCTACTGAGAATGGATTAAATATACCGCTATCAGGATATTTTATCGTTAACTTTTCCATAATCTCTGGATAGTATGCAATCATTAAATTATATGTTTTATAGGTTGTTTTTTGAAATTGTATCTTAAAAGGACCATTCATATCACGGTTCTCTTCAACTTTGTAACCTGCTTTTACTAACACCTTTTCGATACTTTGTGGTGTAACATTTCCTTTACTATTATCAACTTTAAACAGTAATATATCCTTGTTTGCACTCACACTCGTTGCTAACAATAGTGCCATAACTATAATTTTAAATATTTTCATTTTTTCTCCTAATTTTCATTTTTATGGTCGGATATAAGTCCAACCCCTTCTTTGTCGTTCAATGAGTTCTACAATCCCTGCAGTAACAATCTCAACATCACCTAACAACTCTTTTTGAGTCATTTTATAAGTCTTCATGGTATTGCCACAGGCTATAAACTCAACATCATATGTCATCAAAGAACGTACTCTTTTTTGGATATCTTTATCAAAAAAATACGCCTTTGCCAAAACTGCTTTTATGCCCTTTGAATAACATACAATTGCAACTTCACATTTATCTGCTCCATAAAACTTGATCACATTACTTGCTGAAGATAAGACATGTGAAACCTCTTGTTCATCTTCTGATGTAATTGGAAAAATAAACTGTCTTGGATTTTCAATTGATGGTTCCGGCTTTGCAAACTCCGTATCAGCAAAAACTGTAAAAAACAAAACTGATAGTACTAGAAATATATTTTTCATTTTTCATCTCCTTTTTTTATTTTTTGAACTTTGTCTAAAATCTCTAAAAAGTCATCTTTATTCCAAAAACCTGGAACTTTTTTTATCTGTTTAGCATTTGTATCTAAAAAAAAGTATGTCGGTGTCACTTCATATTTAAGAGTTGCTGGTAAACTCTTATTATCAATATCTACCTCAACTGATATGAAACCTTTTGAGAGTCTGTCAAGTACCTCTTTTTCACTAAAAACTTCTCTATCCATCTTTTTACAAAAATAACAATGCTCACTTGTTGCTTTTACCATAATAAGCTTTTTCTCTTTTTGTGCTCTTTTTTGAGCATTATCAAAGTGTGTATATTGAGGTGAATTTTTTTCAAGTGAATTTTTTTCAAAATGGTAAATATATTCTGCTACTTCTTCACTTTCATCTTCGCTAATTTTCCCTTTAAGTGATGGCATAGTATCAAATACGTCAAGTACTTCTTTCATACAAACACTCTTTTGTTTATCCGGATTAATGATATAGTCTTGTATAAATGCTACAACCTCCATGATATGTATCTCTTCATCACCTTTAGGATCACCAATATTTTGTTTGAGTCTAAAAGAGAGTTGATTTAATGTAGGTCCTTTAAGCTTTAATTTGCTGTTATTATACTCTACAAAATTCTCTTTTAACTGTCCCATAGGGATAAATGACTCATGGCATGAGGCACACTTGTTTTTATATATTGTCTCACCATCGGCTTGCAATAACATAGAAAAAAAAGCTATTAATATAACTAATTTCATAATAGTCCTTTGAACTTTTAAATTACATTTGTAGGCACTGATAATAGATAACTTTTAAGCAATCTTTTATACTTAATAGGAGGCAAATAAAAAGAAAAGTTAAATTCTCATCAGTGCCTACAAATACAATACTTAAGAGTAAAGAGCACAAATCATATTTACACTCTTTACTATGAACTAAAAAATAGGCTTATATTATATAAGTAAGCCTATTTATAACAAAACTCTAAAACTTATATTGGTATTGGAATAACCAAGCATCTTCTTTATAGCCTTTAAGACCATTCCACTTGTTATCTCCATCTGTATCACCACTTGCTACAACATAATTAAACTGCATTCTATGTGCATTTCTTTTTCGTTTTGCACTTCTTGTCATTTTATTATCAAATGGTGCAATAAAATAGTTAAAACCTAGATAAGTATTTCCTAAATCTGTACTCACTCCACCTTTTTCTGATTCACCTTGAATATGCTTAGCAGAAAGTTCAAATGTATCAGTCACATAGTGTGTTCCTGTAAGTGCATAAGTATTTTCATCCCAACCAGCAACACCTCTAATATTTTCAGATCGATACATTTCAAATTTTGCATTTGATTTACCAAAATGTGAATCAATACCAAAGTTTAATGATTTATAATCCTCACCATCAGCTTCACCTAAGCCGCCAGCTTGCTCACTAATTGCATATGAAGCCTCTGTATGAAAAATTTCACCCATATCATACATAACTCTAAAAGCATATGAGTTTGCATTTCCAGCTTTTGCATTGATTACAGCACCACTTCGTCCTGCTTGATTTGCAATCATGATGTCATATCCAAAACCTTCCCACGGTCTCTCATGTCCCATCTCATAGCCATTTACTTTTTGACCAGCTTTCCCACCTATAGCACGACCAGAAAGCATAACACCTATATTTCTTTCCATTGATAGTTGTTTATCAAAACCTCTCTCAACAATATCAAGATTCCATCCAGGAATTGTAAAACTCATACCATGCGGCATTTTGATAAGACCCACTTTTACAGCTAATGCATTATTGACATGATAAGCAATAAATGCATCTTTAATCATATCTGGTAAACCTACACCACTTTTATCACCATGGTCTTTGTTAAAATCTAAAAATAACTTACCTCTTACTGGTCCAGCTTGGTAATTCACACCTAGACGAATTCTTTGTGCTCCAAACTTAACTGATGCATCTTGATCATCACTGATCACACCATCACCACCTCTAGCCTCTAATTGGGAAAAACCATAAATACTTAACTTCGTATCTTGTTCACCAACTTTCTTTTTAAGGACATATGCTGCTGAAGCCTCTGTCGATAATAATAATGCTGAAGCTGCAACAATAGCAATTTTTGTAAATTTCTTCATTTTTTCTCTCCTCTTTTTGATTTTAATACGGTATCTAGGCAAGACCCAAATACCTGCGTTAACACTGAGTTCTACTCAGCGTAGGGCTCACGCACAGATGAACCGTGCTTTTCTTTTTCTAGCAGGTTGCACCTTTTTTGGGACATCCACATCCATAATCTAATATCTTTACATTTGAATCAGGGCTGATATCAATTACTTTCTTTTTACGGATATAATCACTCACCACTTCATAAACAGCTGGTCTCTCTTTATCTAAGTTCTCTCCAACACTTTGAAGATTTCCACCCCACGATGAAACTCTATACGTCTTTTTAAGATCAATAGGTTTTCCACCGATCATAAACTCAGAAATTCTTTCTCCTGATTTTGCTGATATCTTGATGCTATAAGTAGCACCTGTCAACCGACTCATATCACCACCTTGTTGAAGAAGCGGATTTTCATTAAAAACATTGTCAGCTATATCTTCCATAAGTTTTGCAATCACTGAACCTTTAAGATCAAAGGTATACACTTCAGGATAAGTAATAGCTGTCATTTCATAGACATTGTCTTTTAAAATTTTATCCCCTGGCAATAGTGAAGTTCCCCATCTATACCCCGGTGTAAAAACAATGTCACTTTTTGCCTTATCTTGTATCGCTTGACCGATTAGAGAATCAAATGTCGAGTAAAAAGTATCTCTTTTGTAAAGTGTACCTTTTGTTGTACCCAACACTTCACCTAACTCTTTGTCATACGGCTTATACCATTTTGCAATAAGTGCTTCACCTTTTGGATCTGCTGGCACTAAGTTTGAAGCTACGGGAATGAGTTTAAAACTATAATCCACAACTTTTTTATCTTTCACCTCTAAATCTAAACGGCTAATAAACTTACCATGACTACCAGAGATCAAAATCACCGTATCATTGACAATGATAGGCTTCGGACTAGGGTCATGTGTATGTCCACTAAGGATAAAATCCACACCTTTGACTTTCTTCGCTAACTCTTGGTCGACTGAAAAACCATCATGACTTAAGACAATAACAGAGTCAACTTTTTTCTCATCTCTTAATTCATTAACATACTCTTGTAAACTCTCATGTCTAAGACCAAAACTCCAACCTTCTGTAAATCTTTTTGGATTTGCAGTTGAAGTAAATGGAAATGATTGACCAATAATTCCAATCTTTGCTCCACCAATCTCTTTAATCGTATATGGAGGGAAGATAACTTCCTCAAAATTATCAGAAAAGGGATCATTATCAATAACATTTTGTGAGATAAACTCACCCTTAAACATCTCAATAAGCTCCATCACACGTTCTTTACCATAAGTAAATTCCCAATGCCCAACCATGACATCTACACCAAGATAATTTTGAGAATCAACAATTGCTTCACCATCAGTTTTAAGTGCTACAGCTGTTCCTTGCCATGTATCACCAGAGTCAAGAAGCAACACATTTTTATCTCCACGCTCTTTTTTAACATGATCAATCATCGTTTTCATATGAGCGATACCACCCATTTTCCCAAACTTTTTAGCCAATTCTTCAAAATTTACGTGTGTATCAAAATACTGATCTAAAGATCCTGACTCAATGCCATAATACTTTTCAAAAGTCTCTCCACAGATAAATCCAGGAGTTCCTACAAGATTTGGAGCAGAAATCAGAGTTGACGGTTCTCTCCAATACATAGGTTTGATATGTGCATGCATATCACAAATATGTAGGACTGTCGCTTTACCCTTTGGTTCAAAATCCATAATATCTTTGAATTTTAAATTTTTTAATTTTTCTTTTGCATCACTACCAGCGAGTAAATTACTAGGAGCAGTAAGCCCTAACAATCCCATTGCTGTAGCGATCTGTATAAAGTCTCTTCTATCTACATTCATATCTAAATCCTATCTTTTTAAACCAGGTATAGCTATCGTCTGATCTGCTTTTTTAGCCAAATCTGTCACATAAACTTCCAAAGCAACCATCTCTTTTGAACCAATAGGAAGCACTGCTAAAAGTGCATTTTTCATGCACCCTTGAAATCTTCGTTGAAGTGTTCTAAGACTTGATTTTGTCATTCTGTATGCTGGCCAAGTTGCACCTGCTCCAGCCTTTCCAAGATCTGGTAAAGGTTGTGTTCTTAAAACAGATCCTACGATATCAGCACTATGACAACTTAGACATGCCAGCCCTCTTCCACCACGTTTGGTTTCATAAACTTCTTTTCCAAGTTTATAAGCTGCTTTCATATGATCATTTGCATTGACATCAATTGCAACTTTTTCATCATTTGCTAATGATTTTACATATGAACTCATTGCAAACATATCTTTACTTTTAAGTTTATATGGCTTTTTATCTTGGCTTGCCATCAATGCTTGAAGTACTTGATCAGTACCTATAACCATTCCTAACTTTTCAACATATCTAGGAAATCCAGCGATATACTTTGGCAAATCATCTTCACTAACATCCAAAAACTTTGCCAATGCTGCTTCACCACCAATCTCTTCTAAAAACTCTCCACCCTCTTCTACATAAATCTCAGCTGGATTATTTTCTAACATTTCAGTATACATTGCCCTATCAGCATCACTCATCGCAAATTGCTCACCAGCAAAAGAGAGTGTTGCAGTTAAAAGGGCTACTGATACTATAATTTTTTTCATCTTGTAATCCTTTTATTTTTTAGGCTTGAGTTTTTTCTCTTTTACACTTACATCACCCATGTTGTCTTTGAATGTAACTTTGATTTTTCCTTTTTCTTCAGGTACTACAAAGTTGACTGAGAAGTATGGATTTGTTGAAACTGATTCCCATACAGTCATCTTTGTAAAAGTTTCTCCATTAAATGAAAAATCGATGTCATTGATATAGTTAGCAGGTTTGATTTTTCCTGTTTTTTTATCTTTTTGCATCCCTGTATCCATAGGATGAATTACGATAAAATCGACTTTTACTGTATCGCCAGCTTTATATTTTTTTGGCTTAATTTTGATCATTGACTTTCTTTCTGCCATAGTAAATCCTTTATATAATTTTTATTATTTTGTTATTTGTTATTATTTGAGGTTTGAATCAACCACATCCACCGATTGTAACTTTGACACCTTTTGATGCTTTTAAGTATGTACCATCACTTAATCCTACAAGTGCGATTACATTTTGTGATTGACCTAATTTAATTCTAGTTGCAAAATAACCTTTTCCATTTATTGGACTTAATACAACATCTGCGCATCTACTATTTTGATTTTTTTCTGCAAGAACATGAATTGTTTTTACATAAGAGTCTTTTGTCATTGGATGATCTACATTAACTTTAACAGGAACAACCGCTCCATTTTCAGCAATCTCTGGTACAGTTAAGTTAACTTTATCAGAATCAGTAACTTTTGCATCACCAACAACAGCTTTCATTGCAGTCTCAAGATCCATTTTATTTGGACTTACAATTTTTGCTTTAGCTGGTTCAGCTTTAGCACTTAGAAGTGTTGGTACTGTTACGATAGATGCAACCGCTGATGCACTTGCAAAACTTTTTAAAAACTTTCTTCTTTTCATTTTACTCTCCTACTTTTTTATTAATTTTTTTCAGATACGATATATGCTGTAATATCACAAATCTCTTGTTCAGTAAATAGCCCTGATGTAAGATTTACAGTCATATGTGTATTTTCATTGTCGATTCTTGGATCTGCAATTTTTTGATATACATACTCATGTGTTCTTGTTTTTGTATCGATAAAGAACTGCTTATAATTTGTCAAATCTGGTCCAATATTTCCTGCACCTTTGGCACCTTCTATGTTATGACAGGCCACACAGTTACCATACTGTTTAGGAGGAATTTTATCACCTGGTTTATAGGTCTTTCCCTCTTTCATCTGTGTTTTAGAAAGTCCTTTAGGTAGTTTACCTTTTGCCTTTTTACCATTTAGGTTATGAAAGATAAATGCTCCCCTTGCGATAGAATCTTTATCATTGCTAATACACCCTTTTGGCATATTAAACTTTTTCATTGGCTTTAAAAGATCTTTTTTGATAATTGCAGCAGCCAAAGGCTGTTCAATTGCATCGATAAGCTTTTGATCTGCAGCACTCACAGATACAGCTAAAATCGAAATACTCAAAATAGATCCAAGTAATAACTTTTTACTCTTCATACTCACTCCTTATTAAGATATAAGTTTTCCAAATGTCAAACTCTGCCAGAAGTTTAACACTCAAATGTAAAAATTGTGTAAAAATTTAAGAGGTATGATAAGTTTTTTTTATTTTAGTAAGTAAATTATACGATTTTGAATGGATGAAGAAAAATTTATAAAGAGTCTAAATATTTTATTTATATAGACTCTTTATTGTAGTAGCTGATTTATTCTTTGATTTTACATACCGTATCTATTCTAAGTATCGTGAGTTTATAAAAATTCATATCATTTAATACGTTCTAAAATAGACCGCATAATTTCATCTTTATCGTCAAACTTCCAATTTTTTGGTAACTTCTCATCTCCGTGTACTCTAGGTGGATTATCATTAAATGGTTCTTTTATTACCAATATTTTATTTTTTAGTTTAAAAAAGTAGCTATTTTCACCGCATCCCTCTGCCCCAATAGAATATTTATATCCACTGAAACCATAATAATTTACTTTTTCCATAAGCACTTTGGGATCATTGTGAAACCAACCTGTAAAAACATCATAATAATTTGACAAATTCTCTTGATTATTTATGATGGTAGCCAACAAAGCCTCTTTCAATCCATCAAAAGCTTTTAAACGTATCTCAAAATCAATAAGATCATAAAGAAGTTCAGGATTATCACGTTCATCACATCCACTATAGTGGTTAAATGATATCGAATGATAAAGTTTTATCCAGTCATCTTGATCTACTTCATAGTTGAGGAAATAGGGAATTTCAACTGAGATACTTTTACTCTCGACTGTATCATATACCTCTGCAAACTTAAGATATTTAGCATTCACATATCCATTGATATAACCCTCACTCACACCAATTCGTACAGCAACCCATTTATTCTTTCCAAGTTTTTCAATAATCTCTTTATCATAAGAGATAATGTTTTGAGACTTATAAGGTAACTGATAAATTTTTGCACTCTTATATCTTGGTTCTTCACGCACGTTAAGGGCATCATCACTGGCAATATTGGTTACTTCAAACAAGGTTTCGCCATTAACAATAAGATGTTTAGAAAAGTCTATCTGAGCATAGACAAAAGTCTGAAAAAACAGACATAAAATAAAATATTGTTTCATTATCTACTCTTCCTCAACAAACTCTAATTCATAAAAAGCATCAAGAATATTTCTAATATTCAATTCGTTATACAATGCTTTATCTTCAAATTCTTTCATGGTAACATGTTTTGTAATTTCTGTAGCTTCAACGTCATCATCAAGGGCTTTTGAGACTCTCTTTTTAAGTAGAGAAAAATATTGCAAAGACTCATCCATCGCTGATTTATCCGTGATATATCCATGACCAGCTACTAAAATATTCCAATCTTTATCTTTTAACAATTTATGTGCATTCATCTGTCCAATCACTGAACCATGTCTGTTTGATGTAATTCTTCCATTCATGATTAGATCACCAGAAAATAAAACCTTTCTCTTGGGCATGTAGATAAAAAGATCTTCACTAGAATGTGCTTTGTATCCAATAGGAATAATTTCAAATACTTCTCCACCCTCAATATATGTTATAGTCTCATTGACATGCTTATCAAGCTTGACTATTTTGGTACCTTTGATAGCATTTTTGGGAATCACTTGAAACATTCTTGTTTGATCACCCTCATGATAATTTCTATCAATACTCTCAGGACCCACTAATTTTGAAGAAAATTTCTCTTTATAATAGTTATTGCCTAACCAATGATCATCATGTTCGTGGCTAGCGATAACAAGCTTTACAGGAAGTTTTGCAATTTTACTCATCGCCTCATAAGATTGTGAAGCAAATTGATATGAAGGTCCACTATCTATAACAACAAAACTATTTTTAGTTTTCACATAACAACTATTTACCATAGCTCCAGCATTCTCTTTTGTTGGAGCTTCTAACGCACCAAAAAAACACCAAATATTTTCACTTACTTTTTTAGGTACCAATTTATAATCATATGTATCTGTAGCAACTAACTGTAGGGTAGATACTAAAAAGGTAAGTGTTATTATAATTTTTTTCATTTTTTATCCTTTTATATAGTCTAACACTTAACTGTAAAAATCATGTAAAAATATAGGTAAAAGTAGTTCCTTCTTTAAGCTTAGACTTTATATTCATATCAATTTCTTCAAGATCAACAATTTTTTTAACGATATCAAGACCTATTCCAAAGCCACCTTTGCTAAAATTTTCCCTATGATATCTTTGAAATATCTTATCAACATCCTCTATACCTACTCCAAAATCCTGAACAGTAAAATATATTTTTTTCTCTTTTTGAAAAAGTGTGATGATGATATCTTTTTCATCATAACTGTATTTTATCGCATTTGACAAGGTATTGTCGATGACACGTTGAAGTTTTGTTTTACTGAAGTAAATTTCAACACCACTTTCAATGTTTGAGATAATTTTAATTTTCTTCTGACTTGCAATTTCTACAAAATAATCAATTCTATTTTGTAGAAATTGTGAAAAATCAATTTTCTGTTTTGTAAATTTTGCGTTTTCATGCTTGATCAAATAATCCATATCATCATAGATAGTTGAAAGTGTTTTGGAAGCTATTTTAACTCTTTTTAAGTGGCGATCTTCACCATGCTTTCTAGTAAAAAGATCTATATTTAAATTTATAATACTTAAAGGCGTATTGATCTCATGCATCGAATCTCTAATAAAACTATCCAAGTGCCTATTCATTTTTTCAAAAGGTCTTGAAAAATTTTTAAGTACTGATCTTGAGAACAAAAATAGCAAGATTATAATAGCTGTAAAAATAACTGCTGCAAATAGATATGTTTTTGTTGGGGTGTACTCTTTTGAAACAATTAAGTAGCTTGCCCCAAAATAATATCCTTTTTGCAAAGGATAAACAAAATAAGAAAATCCTCCATCACGATGAAACCCCATCGTATAATGATTGATCTTATTCTCATCTTCAATTAATGTAAAAATTGCACTAAAATCATCTCCATATAAACCTGCTTTATACTCTTGATAACGAGGGAAATTATATACTTCCCCTTTTTTGTTACTATAATCATCCATCAATATAACAATATCTTTAGCTTTTTTTTGCAAATCAAGATTGAGCTTAGCATAATCAATTTTTAAAAGTAAAGAGATATAAACAATCAATGGAACAATCAAAACAACTGCAATTGCCAACGTATAGAAAAATGCATACTTTTTAACAAACTTTTCTGATTCAAGAATCAATGGTATATCCTAATCCTCGAACATTTCGTATAAGATTTTTATCTGTTTTTTTTCTTAGCTGATTTATTTGTACTCTTACATTGGCTTCAAGAACACTATGACTCCACACTTCATCACTAAAAAGTTCAAGAGAAACTACATTTCCACGATACTTTATTAAAAGCTCAATCATTTTAATCTCTGTCTTAGTCAAAGTAATTTCATTTTCATCTTGATAGAGTTTAAATTTAGAGATATCATATCTAAACCCTTCAGGTAACTCTATCAACTCTTTATCCATTGCTGCATACTGACTTTTGATAACATTTTCTACTCTCAACTGTAACTCTGCTAATTCAAATGGTTTTCTTATATAGTCACAACATCCGCTCTTATAGCCTTGGGTTAAATCACCAATTTCAGTCAAAGAAGTAACAAAAATGGCTGGTATTTGACTACCTTGTTCTCTTAACTCTTTTAACATTTCAAAGCCACTTTGTCCATGTACTTTGACATCAAGAAGTAATAATTCAAAACTATTTTCGTGTATCGCATTTAAAGCATCTTCTGAATGGCTAAATATACTTACTTCATAACCTATATCTTCTAAAAACTCTGCCATACTTTCAGCCAGTGCTCTTTCATCTTCAAGAATCAATATTTTCATTTTATCTCTCCAATTTTTTGCATTTTTGTATCACTATTTAAGATAATATCAATCAGTGCTTCTTTATCATAATGCTTTAAAAATGTTCTTGCCCTATTTTGAAACTCTACACTATCTTCTTTATGAAGTTTTGGAAGTAATTCCACTATCTCTCTGTGTGATTGCTCTTTGTATCCGCCAAAAGGTTTTTCCCATGACTTTACGACTCCAGAGAGATCTTGACTACTAAAATTTTGCATAAAAAAGTATTGGTTCTCATTTGAAGCGATCTTACTATAAGTCTCAGGAGGAATAGCCAAAACAAAGACACCTAGTTTTTTACCTCTTGAGTTATACATAGGCTGGTGTATAAAAAGTACATTTTTATCATAGAGTACATGCTCACTAGATAAGTGTTTCCATGATAGACTTTTTAAATGTTGAAAATATCTTCTACTGGCATTAACATTGCTCAGTACAAAATCACCAATTTGACTATTTTCTCTCATCAGTGACGCCTCTTCTAAGTACTCTAGATTCATTAAAACAAAAAGCTCAATTCCATTGCTTCTCAAATTATCTGCCAATTCATCTAAAAGTTTAATACTCTCAATATAACCTATCACTTCCTCATCAATCCATATAGGTACAGTTGCACGAATTGTGAGCATCATTCCTATTTCAATACCAGATTTTGGTTGATTTGTTTTCATGATATCATCCATATCATCTCTAAACCACCAAAGAGGAATTCCACTAAAGCCACTTTCCCAACTCCTTGCAAATAAAAAACGGTCATTTGTCATAACTTGGATTTTCATATCTTGCATGTGAGTATATTTTTTAAATTTAAGGCTAAGCTGTGAAAGTATTTTATGACCAATTATTTCATCATCTGATTTAATTGCACTTTTGAGTTCACAGTTTTCAGAAAGTGCTAATGCCAAAGATAAAAGGTTAACTTTTTCATATTGTAAAGATCTATCAAAATAATTTTTTGCAACATCAGCCACTTTTTTTACTTCATCTTTTTCATTTTTTAAAGAGAAAAATATAATTGATGATATCAACCCAAGTAAAATTATAAATGGTACTAACCGAAGAAGTCGAAGCTTCATAATATGCCTAATAATTATTTTTTCTTATAATTGTAGCATATTATGAGATAAATATATTATTATATTCTAAAACTCTCTAACTTTTGACTCATGTCAGCAGAGGTAGATTGAAGATCATTTAGAGCCTCCTCCATATGTTTCACTTGTACTACATTCTCTTCTCCAGATTTATAAACCTCGGATATACGAATAAGCATTTCATCTACACTTTGTGATACTTGATTAGATGATTTTGAAGTATTACTAACTGCTTCAATACTTTCATCCATCTTTTCATAAGATTTATCCATAAACTCTTGTGCTCTTGAAGATAAAGCAATGAGTTGATGTGTATTTTCAGAATTATGATTCATTTCTCCACTTGCATCCATAATCGCTTGAACAATCACACCAATAGTAGCGTTAATTTCTGCAAGTGATTTTTGAGTTCTTTCAGCCAATTGTCTTACTTCATCCGCTACAACTGCAAAACCACGTCCATGCTCCCCTGCACGAGCTGCTTCAATAGCTGCATTAAGTGCAAGTAGATTTGTTTGATCTGCAATATCACTTATAACAGTTAATACATCTTTTGCTTGATTTGCATCTGTTGTTAAAGCATTAAGTTTGTCCGAAAGTTCAAGTTCTTTATGTGCATTTGACTCTACTTTTGAAACAAGTTCATATAAAATTTCTTTTGTTTCATTTAAATTATTTTTAGTATGTTCAATTGTCTCTTCTGTATTTTTAGTAAGATCTAAAGTTGAGTTGATTGTTGAGTGAATATCTTGCCCACTATCGTTTAACTTTTCTAAAATTTTAGCACTGTTAGTCACACGGTCCATAATTTGACTTGAAATATTTGAAAACTCTTTAGTTACTTCATTACTTTTTGCACTTGTTGATTTAACATCCCTAAGTGTGGTTTGAATTCGTTCAATAAATGAATTAACCCAGCCATTTGTCTCTGCAATTTCATCCCCAGAAGTGGTTTCAAGCCTTTTTGTCAAGTCAGCTTCACCTGATGCCAAATCTTTTGTCGTATGTATCATATTTTTAAGTGGTTTTTTTACAGCAATTGATACAATCCATGTCAATATAACTAAAATAAGTAGATCACTTAATAACATAAATAAAAGTTGATTTTTAGTGGTATCTTTAGCATTATCTATAATACCTTGAACGATATTTAAACTTTTTCCAACAACCAAATAACCAACAATATTTTCTTTAAAATCTTTTACTGCAATTTTAGTCATCAAAAAATTATCACTTACTATTTTATCATTCACAAATAAATCTTCTGATGCAAGCATATCTTTTACAAGTAAATCATCAGGGTTTTTTTGTGCCACTATAAAATCACCAATTTTTTGATTATCTTTTAGTTTTTTTGCAACTTCAAGTTGATTTTGATTCATCATTAAAACTGCTTTAGCGTCTAGTGCTTTTTCTGCTCCATCTCCAATACTTGTAAATCCCATCATAAACTCAATTGACCCAATATAATTCTGATCATCATCAAATATAGGAGATAATCCTCTAAAAGTAAGACCTGCACGTCCCACTTCAATAGCTGAAAGTGGTTTTTTTGTTTTAATAACATGATTTATTGTATGTCTAAACCCACTTAAATCATCACCATTTTTTTCTGGTTTCCATACACGTAAAAAACTTTTAGCATCTTTAGTATGAATATGTATTTTTACATTATTATAATTACTATTGTTTTTAAAACTTTGCATCATTTTTTGACCTAACTCTAATGCTAATGGTTTATTATTTGCATTAAGTGCCACTTGAAAATCTCTATTTTCTGCAAGTGTTAAAACATTTGTCAATACCAAATTTTTTTTAGAATCTATAGATTTGTTTACAAATACTTCAAGTGACTTTGCTTCATTTTTGTATACATCTTCTTCTATATCTCTTAATCCTAAAATTGAAGTTATCACAATTAATACTAACCCAACTGTTAATGATAATATTAACGGAATATGGATCTTTGTTGAAATTGATTTTACTTTATACATGTATAACCCTTTTATAAATATAGGGCACCTCTATTAACCCTCAATTCCAAAGTAAATTAAGAGAAAACTCAAATTTTTAAAACTTTTTTCATATTTTCTAATCTCATTTAAAAAAAGTTGTGTAAATCTTACATTTTAAGAGTAAAACTCATCTAATTATTCTCATCTTTTACACTATTTTAACTTTTTGTAGTCTTACTAGCTGTTCATATCTAAAGAGGTTATAAGTCAGATTAAGTAGTCCAATTGATGATTTCATTCTCTCTTTTCCTATGCAACGCATAAAAAGGGCATCATGCATAGAGTTGGTCATGAAGCCAAATATATGTTCTACTCTTGCTCTGGTTTTAGATTTTTTCTTATTGGACTCTTTTTGTGTATCTGTAAGGGGCTTGCCTCTATAGCCTTTCTCA
>JADGDK010000140.1 GCA_016744895.1 Campylobacterales bacterium
ATGATAGTGAAACGGTACTCGTACGTGGTGGATTTAACCACTTTTTAAAAGGAACGGTCACTGCAAGAAGTAGCGGTGGATATTTTTATGTTTCACCTGATTCTATCTCAAATCTTAAAAAAAGTGAAGCAGATATGCTAAGCCAAAAAGATGAACTTATTTATGAGTATGAAAAACGAATCTCCTCTGTTTTTTGTAAATTTGAACCCTTTTTATCTTTTATAAATAAGTCATTTGATAGATTTGATAACTATCAAGCGAGAGTACTTTTTGCACGCAATCAAGACCTAGAGTTTATCAAACCAACCAATAACCACAAAGTTCAACTTACAAATTTTGCACACCCTGCCCTGTCTGATCCCAAACCAATTTCTGTAGACTTTTCTAAGAAAATACTCATGATCACAGGTGTAAATGCCGGTGGTAAAACCATGATGCTAAAGTCAATCCTAAGTGCAGTATATCTGTCAAAATATCTACTACCTATGAGTATTGATGCCAATAACTCAAGCATAGGGCACTTTAAAGATATCAATGCAATCATCGATGATCCTCAAAATGTCAAAAATGATATCTCTACTTTTGCAGGACGGATGGTAGAATTTAGTAAACTATTTTCCAAATCAAACTTCATTGTAGGAGTTGATGAGATAGAGCTTGGAACTGATTCAGATGAAGCGGCATCACTTTTTAAAGTGATACTTGAAAAGTTAGCTTTAAAAAATAGTAAAATCATCATCACAACTCATCATAAACGCCTCGCTGCAATGATGGCAACTCATGATGAAGTTGAACTCGCAGCTGCACTTTATGATGAAAAAAACCGAAAACCTACTTATGACTTTCTCTATGGCACTATCGGAAAAAGTTACGCATTTGAAACTGCTCTTAGATATGGCATACCTGAGACTCTGATAGGAGAGGCAAAACAAGTGTATGGTGATGATAAAGAGAAACTTGGAGAGCTCATTCAAAAAAATATTGATCTTGAATTAAGTGCACGTGCGAAAAATCAAACATTAGATAGTGAAATCCAAAAGCAACAAAAACTAAATCAACAACTTAAAAACCAAAAGTTTGAAGCAGATGAAGCAGTAAGAAAAACAAAAAATGCTCTTGAAGCCAAATACAATGAAGCAATATATGAAGCAAAACAAGCAGCAAAAGGTAAAGACCTCTCTACAATTCACAAGCAATTAAATATTGCAAACAAGAAGAAAGAAGTTGCCCAAAAAGTAGAAAACAAACAAGAAAAACTTGATGTCAAAGTTGGAGATTTTGTAAAATATCAAAACTCAAAAGGCAAAGTGCTTTCGATCCGAAAAAATGAAGCGATGATTGAGAGTGATGGTATTAAGCTAAGAGTACCACTAAACCAGCTAAGACGTAGCGGTAATAAACCACCACCAAAGAGAAAAGCACCGACAATTATCAAAGTAGATAGACCTTCTCAAAACTCTGTCAAATTAGACCTTCACGGTCTACGAGCTGAAGAGGCCATAGACAAACTAGACAAATATCTCTCAGATGCACTATTAACTGGATTTGATGAAGTTTTAGTCTATCATGGCGTAGGGAGTGGTAAGTTAGCATATGCTGTAAAAGAGTTTTTAAAAACACATCCAAGTGTCATCAGTCATTCAGATGCACCGGTAAACATGGGTGGGATGGGTGCAACAGTTATCAGATTGTAGCGTACTCTATACCCATTATTTCTAACTTTTCTTTAAAGAAAGCACACTGTAATTCCAAAAGTTCTTTATCAAATGCAGCCAAATAAATCTCAGCACTTCTTTTCTCTCCATCAAATGATGGTAAGCATGAAAATTCTACCTCATCTGATAAAGCTTCCATGATATCAATCATACGTGCTTCAGAGCAGTATGCTATAAATGAACAACTATATTTTTCACTATTTTTAGGATAAAACTCTTCTAATACACTGCTAATCATGGGATGTGCCATCTGAGGAAATCCGGGAACAAAAAAGAAACGATCTTCTAATTGAAATCCTGGCATATTATTAACAGGGTTAAAAATGAGTTTTGAATTTCTGGGGATATCTGCCATTTTAATAGGATGAGGATAAGCCTTTTCACCAAGTCGTTCTATAATAATCTCTTCGGCTTCTTTATGTCGTACTGGGTATTCTGAAGTAAAAGATATAGAGGCAATTTCTCGGGTAAAATCATCAGGAGTAGATCCAATCCCTCCAAAACTAAACATGACAGAGTTTGGATCAGATTTTACAAGTTTAAAAACTTCTTTTAAAAAAGTAGGATCGTCTTTTATAACAAAGTTTGCTTTGTGTTCCCAACCTCTTTTAACTAACTCTTTGTTGAAAAAAGAGAAGTGACTATCTTCTCTTCTTCCATTTAAAAGCTCTGTTCCAATGATAACAGAGTAAAAGGTTGGGTTTTTTATCATACAGAAGCTTTTACGAAAGCTTCCATTTCATCAACAACCACTTCAATCGCATGTTCACCACTAATCACTTTTAAAAGATTTTTATCTGTGTAAAAATTTTGGATATCAGCTAATGGATCAGTATAGATTTTCATTCTGCTTGCAAATACTTCTATACTATCATCACTTCTTACTACTTCTGCTTCTGCTGCACGACCTAAAATTCTCTCTTTAGCTACTTGCTCGCTTACTCTTACTTCAATAACAGAGACAAGATCAATTGTATCTTGCTTTTCTAAAAGTGCATCAAGTTCAGTCATCTGCTCTACACTTCTTGGATAACCATCAATAAGAACAACATCTTTATCTGAACCATTGATCGCTGAAAAAATTGTATCGATGATGATATTTAAAGGTACTAAATCACCTTTTGAGATAAAATCTTCAATTGTCTTTCCAAGTTCACTTCCACTTGCTACCTCAGCTCTTAACATATCACCAGTTGAGTAGTGTGCTATTGTATCAGCATTTTTCTCCGCTATGATACTTGCATCTGTAGTTTTTCCGCTTCCTGGTGCTCCGATAATTAAAAATAATTTTTTCATGTTTTTCCTTTGTAGTTTTTTCATTTTGATGACGCCTTGAGGCTACGCTAACACTGTGTTTCTTCACTAGAAGGCTCGCGCACAGATTTAACTATGCTTGAACCATATTCTATATTTTACCTTAATTTATGCCTTTTTTTGCTCTCTTATTCTGATACTAAGCTCTTTTAATTGCTCATTATCTACACCGCTTGGCGCTTGAGTAAGTTGACATTGTGCACGTTGTGTTTTTGGAAATGCGATAACATCTCTAATACTTGCACTATTTGTAAGCAACATCATAAGTCTATCTAAACCAAATGCCAATCCTGCATGTGGAGGTGCACCATACTCTAATGCTTCGACTAAGAAACCAAACTTCTCATGGGCCTCTTCATCACTAATTCCAAGAAGTTTGAAAACCTCTTTTTGAATTTCTGGTTTATGGATACGCACACTTCCGCCACCTAACTCTGTACCATTTAAAACGATATCATAAGCGATAGATTCTATCTCTTCTACATACTCTTTATCCAAATCACGAGGCATGGTAAATGGATGGTGAAGTGCTTTGACTTTTCCATCATCCACTTCAAACATTGGGAAGTCAACAACCCAGACAAACTCAAAAGCACCTTCAGGGATGATATCCATAAGCTCTGCAAGATAAATTCTAAATCTACCCATATAATCCCAAACAAGTTTTTTCTCACCTGCTCCAAAGAAAATTACATCGCCAACTTTTAGATCCGTTGCTTTGATAATCTCTTCAAGATCTTTCTCTTCAAAAAACTTTGCCAATGGACCTTTGAGTCCATCTTCTTTAAGTTGAAAGTAGCCCAATCCACTTGCACCAAACTTACGTACATAATCTTCAAAACCTTTCATTTGACGCTTTGAGAAGATGTTATCACCATTTGGTACTTTAAGTGCTTTGATACGGTTATGATGTTTGTTTTCAGCGATGCTTGAGAAAATTTCATTACTACAATTTGCGAAAATATCAATGACATCAACCATAGCAAGATCATATCTTAGATCTGGTTTGTCGCTACCATATTTTTCCATAGCCTCTGCGTAAGTAATACGGTTAAATGGTGCTTCTATCGTATGTCCACAAGCTGAGAAAACAGCTTTTAACATATCTTCTGAAATCTTAATCACATCTTCTTGATCTGCAAAACTCATCTCGATATCTATCTGTGTAAATTCTGGTTGACGATCGGCTCTTAAATCTTCATCTCTAAAACATTTTGCAATCTGGAAATATTTATCAAAACCTGCTACCATCAATAACTGTTTAAAAAGCTGTGGAGATTGAGGAAGTGCATAAAACTCTCCACCGTGTACTCTACTAGGAACGAGATAATCTCTCGCACCTTCAGGTGTAGATTTTGTTAAAATTGGCGTTTCAACTTCTAAAAATCCATTTGCATCAAGAATATTTCGAGCTGCAATTGTTGCTTTTGATCTTAAACGAAAGCTCTCATAAGAACTCTTTTTTCTAAGATCTAAATAACGATATTTTAAAAGTGTCTCTTCACCTACTTTTTCATCATTGATCACAAATGGAAGTGGTGCACTTTTACTCTCTATGATAAGTTCATCAACGATAATTTCAATTTTACCAGTCTCCATGTTAGGATTTTCAAGTCCCTCACCACGAGCTCTTACTTTTCCTTTTGCAATGAGTACAAACTCATCTCTTACTGTTGTCGCTGCATCATGAGCACTTTGGCTGTCAGCAGGGTCACAAACAAGTTGTACCAAACCAGCTTTATCTCTAAGGTCAATAAATATAACCCCACCATGGTCTCTATAGCTGTTTGCCCATCCACAAAGAGTTACCTCTTTGCCAATATCACTTTCACTCACTTCTCCGCAATAATTACTTCTCAAAATTACTTCCTACTTAAATTTATAATATAAAATTTTGCGATTATATCGAAAATGTACTAACATTTCATATAAAAATGTTTATAATAAGATTTTAAAAGGATCAATCATCAAAAAAATTTTTACCCTCGCACTACTTTTAGCTCCAATCTTTAGCTTCTCTTCATGGGTCATTGTCAATGATGATGGTACCACTAACATCTATATCTCAAAAGATAAGAAGCCTTATACTGCACCAATAAAAAAAAGAAAAGTAGCACAAAAGAAGAATACTAAAAAAGAGAAAAAGACTGACAAGATCATGTACTTAACCTTTGATGATGGACCACTACTAGGAAGTAATAACATTATTTCTGTACTCCAAGAAGAGCATGTTGAAGGTACGATGTTTATGGTTGGTAAACATATAGAACATAATAAATATAGAAAAAAAATTTTTAACCGTGCCCTTCAAGAGCCATTAATTCAAGTGGCAAATCATACTTATACCCATGCTAATGGAAGATATAGACACTTTTATAGTGATGCAAATAGGGTAGTTTCAGATGTACAAAGAATGGATGATATACTTTTTAACAATGATCCTGAGTATGTTATACCATGCTGTAGACTTGCTGGAAGAAATGTCTGGAGAACACCAAATATAAATCGTAATGACCCAGGTATTCCAAAAAAATAT
>JADGDK010000141.1 GCA_016744895.1 Campylobacterales bacterium
TTTTATCATAAATATCGCCTCTTCGAGGCGATTAACTCCAACCAATGCAAGCATTGGGGAAATCTTCTCGATTATAAAAACTAGAAGGGGATAACATGAACACTCAAACAATAAATTATCAACCACAAACTGGATTAAAAGCATTAAATGTCTATTATCATAGAGATACATTTTGGATGACACTCGAGAGTATGAGCCATCTTTTTAATAGTGATGCAATGAAAGTTTACAGTGCTTTGAAAGAAGTTATTGAAAATGATGCTTTTGATTTACTTGACTCAAATGAACATATAGAGATCATTTCAGAACATGGAAAACAAATTGTTGGAAACTTTTATAATCTTGATGTCATCATGGCAATAGGATATAGACTCAATCCGAAAGAAGCTACTGAGTTTCGTCTATGGAGTCTATTTGTCGTAAAAAATTATATTCGACAACAAGCAAAAATGGAGTACGGTGTAGTTGGAAGTTTAAAAAAGAGCTTTTCACGACTCATAAGTGCATAAAATAATTTTAAGTACGATTTATCTGTACGTGAGCACTTCGCTGAGAAGAACTTAGCGTTAGCGTAGACAAAGGAATGAATTCCTTTGTCGTTAATTTAAGATATTAGGGAAAAAATATGTTAGTTCACATTTGCTGTGCAGTTGATAGCCACTTTTTTTTGCAAAAACTGCAGAAACTCTATCCAAAAGAGAAATTAACAGGTTTTTTTTATGATCCAAATATTCACCCTTATAGTGAGTATCAACTTCGTTTTTTAGATGTTCAAAGAAGTTGTAAAATGTTAGGAATTGATCTTATTGAAGGTGAATATGATTATGAAGGTTGGATTGATGCTGTGAGAGGTTTTGAGGATGAACCTGAAAAAGGGGCAAGATGTGATATTTGCTTTGATAATCGTTTAGAAACTACTGCCAAAGAGGCATCAAAGCTTGGAATGAAAAGTATTACGACTACACTTTTAACAAGTCCAAAAAAATCAATAGAACAGTTAAAAGCTGTGGGTGATGCCATCGAAAAAGATTATGGAGTATCATTTATCGCTCCTGATTTTCGAAAAGATGGTGGTACTCAGGAACAGTTTGCATTGGCTAAAGAAGATATGCTTTATCATCAAGATTATTGTGGATGTATTTATGCTCTTACTAAACAGCGAGATCAACAAAAGAGACTTGCAGATGAACTTTTTTCTCCTATCTCAAAACAGATTCAACCTGAATCCATAGAAGAGCGAATTGAACTTTATAAAAAGAGAATAGAGTTAGAAGATCAAGGAGAAAATTATAAAATTGTACGAGACAAGTTTTTAAATTATAGACTTTTGAATGCGCATGTTGTACAAAATGGTGAAGTAATTCCATCATACATATTGCCCTATTCTATTTTGAGAAAAAAATTTACAAAATTTAAAATTCAATCAGAAGTTAAAGATATTTATTTTACAAATCGTGAAAGTATTAAAATTATTGACCTTAGCAAGTTTAATCAATTATTAGAATCTAATTATCAAAATATTCAAGATATTATAGATCATCCACCTATTTTTGAGAAAGAGCTCTCTCTTAGAAATAAAATAATTAATAATTTATACTCCTTTTCACCCATTATTGTGCTTAAAGATATTGATAAAAATGGAAATTTTCAACTCTATCTAAATGCCCAAACTTACGACGATACAAGAGAAACTTTAGTAACTTTTAGCTAAGATATCCCAACTTTAAAAGTGGAGTTTTATCATATGTTAGATGTTAACGAAATTCAGAAAATTATACCTCATAGATTTCCTTTTTTACTTCTTGATCGTGTTATAGAGATTAAGGGTGGAGAGTCAATTCATGCTTATAAAAATGTTTCAATCAGTGAACATGTTTTTCAAGGTCATTTTCCAGGGCATCCTATCTATCCTGGTGTTATGATTGTTGAAGGACTTGCACAAGCTGGAGGAGTTTTAGCATTTAAAAGTATGAGTGAAGAGGATCAAAAAGAGACGGAAAATAAAGTTGTTTACTTTATGAGTATAGATAAATGTAAATTTAGAGCACCTGTTACACCAGGTGATAAACTTGAGTACAAAGTATCTGTTATTAAACATAGAGGTAACATTTGGATTTTAAAAGGTGAAGCATTTGTAGATGGTGTTTTAACTACAGAAGCTGAACTAAAAGCTATGATTGTGGACAAATAGACAATGGCACTTATACATCCAACAGCTATTGTCGAAGATGGCGCACAGATTGGTGCAGATGTTGAGATTGGCCCATACTCTATAGTAAAAAAAGATGTAAAGTTAGCCAATGGTGTGAAGCTTCATTCACATGTATTAATTGATGGTAATACTGATATTGGAGAAAAAACAGAAATTTATCCATTTTCAGCTATTGGTACAGCACCTCAGGATTTATCATATAAAGGCGAAGACGTAAGACTTATCATTGGTAAAAACAATACAATTAGAGAAAATGTGTTGATTAATCCAGGGACTATGAAAGATAATGGTGAAACAATTATCGGAGACAGTAATCTTTTTATGGGGTCAACACATGTTGCACATGATGCGATTTTGGGTAACAATATCGTCATGGTAAATCAATCTATGGTTGCTGGACATGTTATTGTTGAAGATGGTGTTATCGTAGGTGGATCAACTCCAATTCATCAATTTGTAAGACTTGGAGAGTATTGTATGATAGGTGGTGCAGGTGCTGTAACTCAAGATATACCACCATTTTGTTTGGCTGAAGGTAATAGAGCTGTAGTTAAAAGCCTTAACTTGGTAGGGATAAGAAGAAAATTTGAAAAAAATGATATTGATGCATTAATCAGTGCATATAAAATGTTATTTAGATCGCAAGATCCCATTAAAGAGAGTATTGAAAAATTAATGAGTTCAACTGAAAATAAAAAAGTAAAACAATTATGTGAATTTATCACAGAAACAAAACGAGGTATACCATATGAGAGGAAATAAATATGTCTAAAAATTGTAGTTTTTGCAAATCAAAAGAGAGTGTCGATAACAGACTTTTAGCTGGAGACAATATCTATATTTGTGAAAATTGTGTTATTTCTGCTTATAAAATATTTTTTGGTGATGAAGAGCAAGAAGTTGAAAATATTGATCTTGATTTAGACCTTTTTACACCCAAAGAGCTTAAAAAAGTTTTAGATGATTTTGTTGTAGGTCAAGATGATGCTAAGAAAGTTTTTGCAGTTGGTGTTTATAATCATTATAAAAGAATTTTTAAACAGCATACTGTTAATGATGATACAGAAATTCAAAAATCAAATATTCTTCTTATAGGACCAACAGGAAGCGGAAAAACTTTAATGGCTCAAACATTGGCTAAGTTTTTAGATGTTCCAATTGCGATAACAGATGCTACAAGTTTAACAGAAGCTGGTTATGTTGGGGAAGATGTAGAGAATATTCTTACTAGATTGCTTCAAGTTGCTGATAATGATATTGAAAAAGCACAAAGAGGGATTGTTTTTATCGATGAAATTGATAAAATTGCTAGAATGGGTGAAAATAGATCTATTACTAGGGATGTCTCTGGAGAAGGTGTACAGCAAGCACTTTTAAAAATTATTGAAGGTAGTCAAGTCAATATCTCACCAAAAGGTGGAAGAAAACACCCAAATCAAGAGTTTTCACAGATTGATACTTCAAACATTCTCTTTATTTGTGGCGGTGCATTTGATGGTATGAGTGATATCATCAAAAAGAGATTAGGGAATAATGTTCTTGGATTTAATCAAGATAAAAGAGGAAAAGATGAAGAAGAGCAACTTCTAGATTTTGTTGAACCTGATGATTTAGTATCTTATGGATTAATTCCTGAGCTTATTGGTAGACTTCATTCTGTTACAACACTAAGTCAAATTACCAGTAAAGAGATGGTTAAAATTCTTACAGAACCTAAAAATTCTATCGTTAAGCAGTATAAAAAACTCTTTGCAATTGATAATGTGATGCTCAATTTTGAGGATGAAGCTTTACTTGAAATCGCAGAGTTAGCATTAAAGAGAAAAACAGGAGCTAGAGGATTAAGGACTATCATGGAAGAGATGATGGTTGATATTATGTATGAACTTCCAGAGCTTTCAGGCTATGAAGTGCTAATTACTGAAGATGTTATTAAAAAATTAGCAAAACCAATTTATGTTAAACCATCTAAAAAGAGTGCATAATGATATTCAGTAAAATTTTGGGTATGTTTTCTAATGATTTAAGTATTGACCTTGGAACGGCAAATACAATTGTAATTGTTAAGTGCAAAGGAACTGAGAAAAAGGAACAATCTGTTGTGGCTGTTCTAGTTAGAAAAAAAAAAAAAAAAGAAACTCCTTGCTGTAGGTAAAGAAGCAAAAGAGATGGTTGGAAAAACACCTGAAAGTATTGAAGCGATAAGACCACTTAAAGAAGGTGTTATTGCTGATTTTGAAATTACTGAAAAAATGATCAAGCATTTTATACAAAAATCACATTCAAGAAATAGTTTTATAAGGCCTAGAATTATTATCTGTATTCCTTATGGACTTACGCAAGTAGAGCGAAAAGCAGTTAAAACTTCAGCTATGAATGCAGGTGCAAGAGATGTTATCCTCGTAGAAGAACCAAAAGCTGCAGCTATAGGAGCTGGACTTCCTATTCAAGATCCTAAAGGAAACATGGTAATTGATATTGGTGGAGGTACTACTGAAATTGGTGTTATTTCTCTTGGTGGACTTGTAAAAAGTAAGTCAATTCGTGTAGGTGGTGATAAATTTGATCAAGCTATTATTGATTATGTAAAAAAGAAATTTAATTTACTTATTGGTGAACGAACAGCAGAAGATGTAAAAATTGAAATTGCTACAGCAATTGCTCCAGATAAAGAGATGAAAATGGCAATTAAAGGTCGTGATCAAGTAACAGGGCTTTTAAAGAGTATAGAAATTACAAGTAAAGATGTTAGAGATTCAATGAGTGAGACATTGGTAGAAATTAGCGATGCAGTAAAACAAGTGCTAGAAGTTGTACCCCCTGATCTTGCTAGTGATATAGTTGATAACGGTATCGTATTAACGGGTGGTGGATCATTGATACGAGGACTCGATAGTTATATTAGTAAAATTATAAAATTGCCAGTTTATATCTCAGAGGAACCACTTCTTGCTGTTGCTAAAGGAACAGAAAGAATGCTTGATGAGATAGAGCTTTTACAACAAATTCAATCTACCAATGCCTAAGAACAGAGTTGTTCTTGGGTTTGTTTTTATAGCCCTTCTTTTTTTATCATTTAATTATCTAAATCCTTTCAAAAATCAAATTTTAAGTTTTTCAAATACGATAAAACTCCTTTTTGTTAGTGAATATGATCGTATTAGTGGTAATATTCAAAGACATTTTAGACAAAAAGAACAAATTAAAAC
>JADGDK010000142.1 GCA_016744895.1 Campylobacterales bacterium
AGATTGTTATCTCTAGGACAAAGAATGAGATGTGAAATAGCTGCATCATTATTGCATAGACCAAAAATATTATTTTTGGATGAACCTACAATAGGACTAGATGCTGTTTCTAAACTTAATCTAAGAAAATTTTTAAAAAAAGAAAATTGCAGACTTATTTTAATGCATTAAAAAGTTTGATTATTAGGGAACCTATTCAGATAGGTTATTACTATTTTTCTGATGTAAAAGAGTATATTGATCAAGAGATAAAAAATAAAAATATAGACTTTGCTATTTCTACTTTAATACGAACTTCTAAATATTTAGAAAATATTAATATACCAAAATACTTAGATATGGTTGATTCTATAGGGTTAAATTATCAAAGATCTCAAGCAAATGTTAAGTCTATATTTTGGAAATTGATATATAAACTAGAAACAACACTATTGCTTGAATATGAAAAAAAATATATTCATTCATTTGATAATACCTTTTTTGTAAATAAAGAAGAGACAGAATATTGGTCACAATTTGGACAAACGACATGGATACCAAATGGTGTAAATAAAATGTTATTTGATTATCATAATAAAAATGACAAATATAAAAAACATATTGCCTTTTTTGGAAATATGTTGTATCAGCCTAATATTGATGCTGTTTTATGGTTTGTAGAAAATGTGTTTTTAAAGTTAGATAAAAGAATTAGTCTTGTAATCGTAGGGCAAAAACCAAAAAAATCAATTTTGAATTTAGCTAAAGAATATGAAAATATAGAAGTAACAGGTTATGTTGAAGATCCATATGAGTATTTAAATTCCACTTTTTTGATTGTTGCACCCATGAGAACAGGTGGAGGAATTCAAAATAAAATTTTAGAATGTATGGCTCTTGGAAAAGTTAACATTGTTTCATCGCTTGGAGCAGACCCAATAGATGGTGCTAAAAATAATGAACATTTTTTAGTGATTGATAAGGCTGATCAATGGATAAAAACTATTAATGATATATATAATAATCCAAAAAATTATAAACATCTTGAAAAAAGTGTAAAACCATTTACTAAAGAAAATTTTACTTGGGAAAATTATGAAAAGAAATTATTGAATATGTTAGGATATTATAAGTAAACTTTAAATAACTATTTTATGAGAGTGTAATGTCAGTATCCTTTAAATTAGGATGAGAAAATATTCTAAAATCTTTGTGGTAATCCTCCCACCTTCCCATTCTTTTAAAAGTAGAGGTTAAGCTGTAATAGCCAACTTCGTTTTGGGAGGATTACCGAATCCCACCTATCGTTATATTTGGATGTTTTTTATTATATACCCAATGCCATTTTGGTATTCATTTAGTGTATGCGGTATACTTAATGGTTTAGGATTTTCTCTTTTGATGAGATTTTCTAGGCTTAATCTTTAAATTACGTTCTAGCTCTTTCTAGATACGATAAACCCTTGTGTAGATCCCTTAATATTTCTCAAATATAAAAAACAGTGACCAAATCTCCAGTTTTTTTGATTGAAGGTTAATCTAATCAGCCAATCTACTATAAATTAATTCTCCTCACTTAGTTTGGCTTCATGTAGATGACGGTCTTTATTGACTTTAAAGGCTTTTCAAGTCAAATGTTCTCTTAAGAGCCTTTTTATTAAAGAGGCATCTTTAAACGTCAGTTATAAAATGTGCACTGCCCATACCATATTCTTGAATAGGTCTCCCCCCCCTTTTTTTTGACTGTTTTAAAATGGACAGTATTTGAGTGTCGCTATATTATGATTTCTTCTAGTGCTGTGAAAGTTATACTATAGCTACTTTATTTGATTACATACTTGAAATAGGAATCCCTAAGTCTCAAAATGTGTTTCTTAATATAATCACTGTTCAGTCTGTTTTTATTTAAAAATCTACGCTCGATATCAAACTCTCTACCAGCTCTAAGTACACCAGCAGGCTTAAGTGTATTTGCACCATCTTGATCATCAACGGTTGTTCTTACTTGATAGTTGTAGTCACTTTTTCCTTTGATTTGTAGATACGAATCAGCTACTTTTCTTGGTGTAAGAGGTATATCTAAGCTTATACCTACATATTTTTCATCGGTTTGCTGGTAAAAGAGACCAATTGCAACATCTCCAAAGTACCTCTTGGCTTTGACCTCAAATCCATAGTCTTGGTTGTAAAATTGACCATAAGTATACTCTGCTAAAGTATCAAATTGATTACTATAGTAGCTATAAGTTCCAAGGTAAATTCTTTTTCTCTCAGGTCTAATCTGCCAATACTCTTTTTCTCTGGCTTCTAGATATCCTAACTTAGCACTTAGGGTATGGTTTCCCATAGTATAGGCAAGACTCTCAAATCCAGCCCAATTATCACCATGTGTACCAATACTTGCGATATTTATAAAGTTTCCAAAAATGTCACTTCTATGAAGAAGAATACTTTTAATTTCACTTGGACCGTGGTACTGTTTATAGCCACCATCTTCTTTGTTGAGATCATTACTCCACATAAATGGAAAATCATATAGCACTCCTAGATCAAAACCTTTATAGAGATTCCAAAGAAGATATACTCTTGCAGAGAGTAGGTAGTCATATGTCCCTATTTCTGTACCTACAAATGATTTGAGTCCTGGATAGAGCTCTAGCCTTGTTTTAAGATAACTACTGTTTGCACCTTTTATGCTTATGTTAGTTTGATCATTGTCTATAACAGCATCAACTTCTATAGAGTTTTTAAAGTCCCTTAAAGAAAATGGTGTAAAATCTTTGATAATATCTTTATATGCACTAAGACTTCCAGATATTTGTTTTACTTTTTGATTACTTCTTTTAATAACTATTTCAAATTTTTTGTAAGGCATATCAAGTTCAACCATATAGCCTAAAATAACACCTAGCGCATCGAGTTCATTGTGATCTAAGATATTGTTTTCATAAGCGACATAGATGATATTGCCACGATTTCCTATATCAATATTTTCAAATCCAAAATGTACTAACTTTTCTTTTAGGGTATTTATCGGAAATATTGTTTTAGTCGTATCTTCTGATGAAACTAATAAACTTGCTGTTTTTTCAGTATTGAAAGTTTGGTTTTTTATGATTCGTTTAGAGTGGTGATTATCTCCTATATCTATCTTTAGATTTAGTGCAAAATTAAACCGTTGTTTATCATCATCTATGTTTGCTTTTGCTAAAAAAGATAAGTTAAAATAGTCAGATAGATTGTTTGGAGTGTTTATTCTAAGCCCCAAATGTGACTCTTTGGAGTCGTATTCTGCAAGTAGTGTTACCCAGTCAGTTGCTTGTGCTTCGATACCTCCAAATATCCCATCCATCCTGTCAGAGTCTATACTATAACCAATGCTTCCTCTTAAGAAAGCATATCCTTTAGAGGCGACAATATATTTTGCATCATAAAAATCTACTTGACCACCTAAGTCTTGGATGCCTATGGCTACTTTTGGTAGGTACTCATGGTAAAATGGAATTTGATATTTGAAAGATGCAGAAAGATCTCTGATCAAAAATCCTCTCCAATACCTTTTTTCATCTTTATGTTCAATATTTGATAACCTTCCACCAAATTCAAAATTTGGTAATATACCAAAGTTTATCATATATTGATCAGCCCTATACTCATCTCTTCTGTCTCTTACTCTTTCAGAATCCACTTGATTTGATATCTGTAGTTCTGTTTTCCCCTCTTCAAGTACTTCTGCATTTGGAGTATTAATAATTCCCGTAAAACCTTGAAAACTTTGAGAATTGTAGAATCCGTCTGCTTGAAGTAATATGGTAGTTAATAGAAGTGAATATAGAGGTTTTTGCATTAAGTGACCTTGATAATAATTTATATACTTTAACATAAAAATTATTAAATTATTTTAAGTTTTGTTTGTAGTGATGTGTGTGTTATGGCTCTTTTTCCTATAATTCGTAAATAAAAAGTTAGATGATTGTATGCCGTGTCATTCAATGCATACAATATGGATTAATAAATATCCAATAAATGATCGTATTATTTGACTAGATAGTATGGTTATATGTTACAAGCTAATGAAAAATTGACAAAAACTCCAGAGATTACTTTTGAAGGTGACAGTTGCAATATCAATTTTGATTTTATATGGAAAAAATAAAAAAGTTGGTTACAGATAGAAGTGAAAAACTTCTATCTGTAATGATCATGATTCACTTTTGATGATACTTACGATCTTTTCTCCAATGCCTTTAACATTTTTTAGCTCATCAACGCTGCTAAACTTACCATGTTTATCTCTATAGGCAATAATTTTCTCGGCTTTTTTCTCTCCAATACCTTTAACTTTCACAAACTCCTCTTGTGAAGCAGTATTGATATCAAGTGCGAATGCACTAACAGCAGCGAGTAAAAGTGAAAATATAATTTTTTTCATATAACGTCCTTGTAAAGATTTTATTTGGTTGCAAACGAAAAATCGGTAATTTTTATTAATCCTGAAGTATTAAAATGTCAATTTGTATTATTTTAGTAAAAAATTTAAACAATTAAGTTAATTAGAACTTTACCGATATTTGAAATATGATTAAATTTATATTCTTATCTATACTAACTCTTTATAATTGTGCACAAGCAAAATCTATCCAAATTCAAAAACCAAAAACTTACCAAGGTTATGAAAATATTAGAGGTTGGTTTATGAGTGAAAAACTTGATGGTATCAGAGGGCATTGGGATGGAAAACAGATGAAAAGTAAAAATGGCAATAAAATTTCTACTCCTAAATGGTTTACAAAGAATCTTCCTCCATTTGCTTTAGATGGTGAACTCTGGAGTAAAAGAGGGGATTTTGAAAATATTCAATCAATAGTATTAGATGATATACCATCAGAAAAATGGAAAGAGATTACATATGAGATATTTGAAGTTCCATATCAGGATGGTAATTTTACTCAACGACTCCAATATGCTATTAAATGGATACAAGAAAAAAAGATAGAACATGTACATATTATTAATCAAGTTCAATGCAAAAATAGAAAACATTTAAAAGAGTACTTACAATATATAGATAATTTAGGTGGAGAAGGTGTGATTATCAAAAATCCAAAACTATTATATTTTACTGGTAGAAGTAAAGAGATATTAAAAGTAAAAAATTTTAATGATATGGAAGCCAAGGTTATAAGTGTAAATACTGGTAAAGGAAAGTTTTTAGGATTAATGGGTAGTTTGACATTGCAACTAGAAAATAATGTTGTTTTTAGACTTGGTGGAGGTTTTAATATTAATGAAAGAAAAAATCCGCCAAAAATTGGAGAGATAGTAACTTTTAAATACTATGGG
>JADGDK010000143.1 GCA_016744895.1 Campylobacterales bacterium
GGTTAGATCAATAAACCAACTTATATAAAAGAAGCATAGATAAAGATTTAAAACAATTTTTAAATAACTAAAGTACATTTTGAGTAAAATCACTCTAAACTTTCCAAATATAAGGGCTTTATAACATGATCAAAGCATTAAGAGGTATGAAAGATACCCTTCCACCACAAAATGAAAAATATAACTATTTTATTGAAAAAACTACAGAGATTGTCAAAAGTTATGGATTTGAGTTTATTGAAACACCAATCCTTGAAGATACCGGACTTTTTAAAAGAAGTGTGGGAGAGAGTAGTGATATCGTCGGTAAAGAGATGTATCAGTTTATCGACAAAGGTGGTAATGATGTCTGTTTAAGACCTGAGGGAACTGCTGGAGTGGTAAGAAGTTTTATAGAAAATAAACTCGACCGTGTTGGGGCAATTCAGAGATTTTTCTATCATGGTCCTATGTTTCGATATGAGAGACCTCAAAAAGGAAGACTCAGGCAGTTTCACCAATTTGGTATTGAGAGTTTTGGCGTAGAGAGCCATTTAGAAGATGTGACCATGATCGTAATGCTCAAAAAAATACTTGATACTTTTAATATCAACTATGAGTTAAAAATCAACTCACTTGGCTGTCAAGTATGTATGCCCCCTTTTAGAGAAAAACTTGTTGCATTTTTAGATAAAACTGAAGGGCTTTGTGAAGATTGTCTTAGAAGAAAAGAGACGAATCCTATTAGAGTATTTGATTGTAAAAATCCAAATTGCGCCCAACTTTTAAAACCTGCACCAAGACTCAATCAAAACTTTTGTGAGACTTGTGAAAGTAACTTTTCAAAAATCTTAAAACTTTTGGATCGTTTAGAGATAGCTTATGAAGTAGACCCAAATCTTGTTCGTGGACTTGACTACTACAGCAGAACGGCTTTTGAATTTGTTAGTGGAGACCTAGGTGCTCAAAATGCAGTTGCAGGTGGTGGACGCTATGATAGACTTGTCGAATTTTTAGGAGGACGGACAACTCCAGCTATCGGTTTTGCGATAGGGATAGAACGTCTTTTAGAGATGATTGAAGTTCCAGACGCTGAGAGAAATGGCTACTATTTTGGGGCACTTTGTGAAGAAGCGATAGAAACTGTATATGCTCAAGCAGATAAAAGACGAAGTTCTGACAATGTTACCATGGGATATAGTGTTAAAAGCCTTAAAGCACACCTTAAAGCTGCAGACAAAGCCAATGCAAGGTTTTGTGCTATTATAGGTGAAGATGAGCTTAAAGAGCAGGTTGTATGGATTAAAGATCTTGTAGAGAAAGATGAAGTGAAACAAGCGATTGAATAATTACGGTATAGATATTTGGGGTGATGATAACTTTATCATTGAAGATGCTTTAGTCAAAGTAAATAGTGGCTCTAAGCCAGCCTTATTATCTATCGTCAAAGAGATTAGAACACAAGGAAAACGTGGACCTTTATTGCTTCGTTTTCCGCATCTTATTAAAAAACAGATTGAGAGTATTTTTCAAAACTTCCAAAGAGCAAAAGAGGAGTTAGAATATCAGGGAAATTTTCAAGCAGTATTTCCCCTCAAAGTCAATCAATTCCCCAACTTTGTCAAAGCACTAACAGAAGCTGGTAGTAATTACAACTATGGTTTAGAAGCTGGAAGTAAAGCTGAACTACTCATAGCAATGTCTCATAATAAAAATAATGCTCCAATTACTGTCAATGGTTTTAAAGACAAGGAGATGGTAGAGCTTGGATTTATCTCAGCACTTATGGGAGAGGATATCACTTTAACTATAGAGGGTATCAACGAATTAGAGACGATTATAGAAGTTGCAAATGAAAAACCATCCCCTACTCCATACATCGGACTAAGAATAAAACTACACAGTTTAGGTGTTGGTGTATGGGCAAAAAGCGGAGGAATAAACTCTAAATTTGGCTTAACATCCACCGAACTTATCAAAGCCATAGCACTCCTAAAAGAGTCAAACCTACTTGATAAGTTTACAATGATTCACTTCCATATCGGTTCACAGATCACAGATATCGGATATCTTAAAAAAGCCATTCGAGAAGCTGGAAATATCTATACTGATCTTGTAAAACTAGGAGCACACAATTTAAATACCATAAACTTAGGTGGTGGGCTTGCTGTGGAGTATGCACAAAACAGTGACAATAGAAAAGTAAAGTATTCACTTTCAGAATATGCAAATGACATCATCTTTATGTTAGATACTATTGCAAAATCAAAAAAGGTAAAAGCACCGGATATCTTAATAGAATCAGGTCGTTATGTCGCTGCTTCACATGCTGTACTCATTGCACCGGTATTCGAGTTGGTCAGTGAAGGCTATCTTGAATCTGATCTCTCTTTAAAAGCATGCAATCCTCCATTGATAGAAGAGTTAAATGATCTTTATAAAAATATCAATGCACGTAATGCTTTGGAGTATCTACATGATGCACTAGACCATCTAAACTCTCTTTTGACACTATTTGATTTAGGATATGTTGATCTGCTTGATAGATCAAATAGTGAGGTATTAGGGCATCTTATCATCAAAAAATCAATTACCCTACTTCAAGATCAAAACTATAAAGAACTTTTACACATTCAAAATATGATTCAAGAGAAGTATTTGATTAATTTTTCAATGTTCCAAAGTATGCCTGATTTTTGGGGACTAAACCAAAATTTTCCTATTATGCCTCTCTCAAAACTAGATATTAAACCCAGCCGCTCTGCAACACTTTGGGATGTAACATGTGATAGTGATGGAGAAATTGCATTTGATCCAAAAAATCCTCTTTTTTTACATAGTATTGATCTCAAAAATGAAGAATATTTTTTAGGATTTTTTTTAGTGGGTGCGTATCAAGAAGTACTGGGAATGGATCATAATCTTTTTGCACATCCAACAGAAGCTACAGTTAAAATCAATGATGAAGGCTATTTAATTGAAAATGTTATAGAATCAGCCTCTATTCTTGACATTTTAGACAATTTAAATTATGATACGCTCCAGATTCAAAAAATACTTAAAGATAAGATCACATCATCACCATTGATACCAGATTATCTCAAAGTTAAAACCATAAATTCTCTAGAAATTTTTCTTGGCGAAAATGGCTATCTTAAAACAGTTAAATAGGACATGGGTATGAAAAAAAGTTCACTTTTTACCATTATCAAAGAGGATTTTCACACACCATGGAAAAGTGATCCCGCAATCGAATCAAGATTTGAACTCTTTTTTAACTATCCTGGTGTCTGGGCATTAGTGACTTATCGTGTTGCACATATCATTTATCAAAAAAACTTTAAAACTATCGCCAGAATCATCATGGGGCTTGCTCAAATTATTACCAATGTAGACATCCATCCTAGATGTACTATTGGACGAGGTGTTTTTATTGATCATGGTTTTGGTGTAGTGATAGGTGAAACTGCGATAATTGAAGATGACGTATTAATTTATCAAGGGGTAACGCTTGGTGGTGTAAATTTAGAGCGTAATATTAAAAGACATCCTACCATTAAAAGAGGTGCTGTTATCGGTGGTGGAGCAAAAGTATTAGGGAATATTACTGTTGGTGAAAATGCACGTGTAGGAGCAAATTCTGTAGTAGTAAGGTCAGTACCTACAGACTCAACAGCTGTAGGGATTCCAGCTCGTGTTATCGTTAGAGGTAAAGATAAGAATCAACTAAGTCACAATAAACTACCAGATATCAATAAACAACTCTTCTTATACCTCTTTAAAAGACTTTCTGTTTTAGAAGAGGCAATTCAAACCCATCATGAAGAGGATATTGAAAAAAGAGATGTTGAATTAGAGCAAATTTATCAAGATTTTATCTCTACAATCAAAGAATAATTTTCCAAATTTTTATCTACCATTTTGAATAGATAAAAGCATCACATTGAAACTCTTTTTTAATATGGCAAATTTCAGCGTATGCATCTCGCTTACATTGATATGGACCAATTAAAACTTTTGCAACTCTATCACCACTTTTAGTGACAGCTCCGTGTACATGATAATTATATCCACCACTTTGAAGCTTTCTTAAAAGTTTTTTATCACGGATTTTAGGCTCACATGTTGGGCATAATGGTGCACCTGCTACTTGAATATAGTATGAGTTATCACATCTATCTTTAAATTTTGTTGGTACATTACAAGTTTCTACAGGTACTTCTACTTCAACAGGTACCCTCACCTCTTTAGTAACAATTTTTTCAACAGGTACATTTACTTTTACAACTTTTTCTATCACTTCTGGTTCACCAAATGAATATGTTGCTCCAAGTGTTGCAACGACATCTGTTAAATTATCACAATCAGTACCACATTTTCTTTCTCGATTGACAACTTTAATTTCTGGAGAAATTTTCATATTGCAAGATATACCAAGACCTAAACCTAAACCAATATCTTTAAACCAAGCACTTGGACAATCATTATCTTCACATGACTCATGACCGATACCTGCAAATACATAAGGAGTAACAGCATAATTGGGTACTTTATAACGTGCAATACCATTAAAATAAAATCGATTTATAGTGGCATCATCACTCTCATCTACTTCCATATCTAAAAGTCTATCATATCCAACTCTAAGACCAAAATTGTCAGTAAAAAATGTGTCAAAATTGAGACCCAAAACTGTAGAATCACCCATCCTATAATTACTATCCATAAAGTTTTTTCCAATATGTGGTGTTAATTCATAAGTGAAGTTTCTAGCCATAACAGAGGTGGCAAGTACACTGATCAGAGTAAACAAAAAAATTAATTGTTTCATAAGTATCTCTCCTTCTAATATCTATGACTATATCGGTGAAAGAAGAAATATCTTTAATTTATCGCAAAGCTCCTAGCTGTAATGCATCAATTCCATAAAAGTCTTTTCTAAAAGATATGCCATTACTTTTATCTGTAAAAACAGTAAAATATCGTATATGTATAGGTACTTTTTTCTTCAACGGTACATTCACCGTCTTCTCTTCAGAAATTAAATTCACTAACTCTTCAGAAGAGTATTTTGTATGCTGTGAAAGAATACTTAGTAAATCATAGGGTTTAGAGAGTCTTAAACATCCTGAACTATAAAGTCTATACTTTAATGTGGTCAAACTTTTTGAATTTGTATCATGAAGATATACATTATATTTATTTGGAAAGATAAACTTCATTTGTCCCAAAACATTATCCACACCAGGATATTGCATAAAATAGTAAGGGATACCTCTTTGTTCATCTAAATACTGCTCCCAATTTACATTTTGAGGATTAATTTCAGGTG
>JADGDK010000144.1 GCA_016744895.1 Campylobacterales bacterium
CCATTTGGAGAGATAAGACCCCTCATGTATAAAGAAGCAACCCAAGAGATCAAAGATAATATCACCAAACCCACAGAATATATAAAATTAGCACTCTCTTCGACAAACAGAACCTTTACAGGACATGAGTCTATAGAGGGCACTGATGGACTCATACACATGAATGGTAGGGTATACGATAGTAGTATTGGTAGGTTTCTAAGTGCAGATCCCCATATACAAGCACCTCATGATACACAGAGTTATAATAGATATAGCTATGTTAAAAATAATCCGCTAAACTATACAGATCCTAGTGGATACTTTTTTAAGAAGTTCTTTAAAAAATGGTTAAGACCTATTATAGCGATAGCAGCGGCAGCAGTTATTACCTTCTATACCGCAGGAACAGGAGGAGCCGCCATCGGTGGAGCTTGGGGAAGCTTCTTTGGTGGAACAGGAGGCGCTATGGCAGCAGGAGCTTTGGCAGGAGCTGCCAGTGGAGCCATCCTGACGGGGACTTTATCAGGCACCTTAAAAGGTGCCATGTGGGGAGCAATAGGTGGAGGATTTGCCAATAAAATAGGACATGGTGGAAGTTTTTTCAAATCTGCCAGAGATGGACTAAACGGAATGGGAAGACATCTGATGCATGGACTCAGTCGCGCCGCTATTGCTAAAGCACAAGGTGGTACTTGGAGAGCAGGATTCTGGAGTGGATTTGCAAGTTCAGCATTTAGTCCTGGAACAGATATGGGTGGAAATGGTGCAGGAGGATTTACTGCTAGAACTTCCATAGCCGCTGTTGTTGGTGGTACTGCCAGTGAACTTGGTGGTGGTAAGTTTGCTAATGGTGCTGTGAGTGGTGCGTTTGTGCATATGTTTAATCATGAAAGAGGATTTTTTGACGCAGTATTGGAGTCTAGTAATTTTTTTGCAAGATATTTTTCTTTTACTGGTGAACCTATGAATATTGATCCAATGTCACATATAGGGCAAAGATTAAGAGCTGGTTTGAAATCATCAACTCTTTCTATAAATAGTCAGATTAAATCAGATATAAGTGGTGGGTATTTAAAAGATTTATATCAAGCTTCATATGATTTAACTGAAAAATCTATGTTATTTGCTTTTGGAAATGGTACCTTAAATGCTGTTGTCGAAACTATTAGTGATCAAAAATATGTTGTACATTATTATTTAAATGACAAATTTATAGATGTATTAGATATTCATGACCAGTATGTAGGTAATCAAGATGTAGGAAAAGGCTATGATATGAATTTTTATTTTAATAAAAGTTATTCTAAATAAAGGAACATAAATGAATATGACTAAGTTTTTAAAACAAGAGAACACAATAATTGCTTTATTACATTTGTCAACATTAATACCTATTGGATTATTCTCTACTTATTCAATATCAACAAATTCTTTTTTTATTGCTCCTGCTGCATTAGGTATTATTTCACCTTTAATATTGTGGAAGTTTTATAGTGCATCTACATTAAGAAAAAGACATCATCTTGTTGTATTAAACTGGATGTTGACAGTTATCTTATTGACAATATTATTTTTACCATTTGCATTAATATATATAGGTATGTACTTATTATTGGGTTTAAATTTTTTAACATTTATTTTTTCTATTTTGGGTTCTATCTTAGCTTATAAAGGAAAAGTTTGGAAATATCCTTTAACTATTAATTTTTTTAAAAAAGTTTCAAGGGAGGAATAGTACAGGATCCTTTGGGGTCAGTTGCCACCTTAAAAATTGATTTGTGGCTTAAGGGTCAGTTGCCACCTTAAAAATTGATTAAAAACTAAGGAAAATAGTAAATAATTCTACTATTTTCCAACTTTAAGCAAAAAACTAAAAAATCACTCATAAATCAATAACCCAGATACTTATTTTTATCATACAGTTCACCACTTTTAAATAAAGAGTGAGCGATAATCACAAGTTTTCTCATAACAGCTATCTGAGCCACAGTAGTGTGTTTCCCATTTTCTTTAAGTCGATTATAAAAAAGTTTTAAACTTTTGTTATATTTTGTTGCAACCATAGCAGCCATAAAAAGGCTTCCTCGATACATCTTGCCACCAGCTTTAGATATACGATTTTTCCCTTTTATGGATGTTCCTGATTCTCTTATAACTGGGTCAAGCCCAACTAAAGAAGTGATTTGTCTCTGATTTGCATTTGGGTATCTGATAAAAAGATGAATAAATACAATAGCTGCTATTTTTCCAATACCATCTATGGATATGATAGCTTCATATTTTTTGATAAGAGTTTCATTTTTAGCAATCATTTTATAAATATCATCAATAATTTCTACTTCAACTTTTTTCAATACTTTAATCTCTTTTTGCAACCTTTTGACAAGAGAAGAATTATTATTATCTTTTACACTAAGAGCTTCTAAGTGATTTGAGAGTTGCACACGCTGTTTTAGCTTTATCCTATGATAACCCATCATCTCCTTTATCTCCTCCACTGACGAATCAATAGTAGGAATGATAATCTCTTCTTCTCTTGCTATCATGATAGATTTAGAGAGCATTTGTGCATCCACTTTATCACTTTTATTTCTTTGAGAAATAGCTTTAGCAAAGTTATGTGATTGCTTAGGATTTATGATAAAAACTTTGATCTTTTTATCTGCACAGAAGCGATACAAAACAGAGGAGTAATTGCCTGTTGGTTCAAAAATAAAAACAAGTTTATCATGTTCTTTTTTGTAAACCTTTTTGAGTTTACTATAAAGAGATTTGAGTGCTTTGATACTGTTTTCAATTTCAATATCTAAATTGCCTAGAGGAATATGAATTGCGATACTTGACTTTGAAATATCTAATCCGATAGAATACATTTTGTAAGCCTTTAAAGTAATTTAAAGAGCTTGTTAGCGCAGGAGATAACTCCTGCGTGATTATAGCAATCAACCACACTTAACTTTGCCTCGTAAAATACGATCTAGTTTAAAAACTGATCTTGTTGCCACACAAGTTTTTAGTGTAATCATCTAACTGACCCTCAAGCTAGTTATCTTCTTTAAGAAAAGTAACTGCTTCGGCTTAACTCCGATTTATTACTACTAAACAAACTCTTATAAAATGATAGCTAAATTGCTATTTTTTATGATACGAGAGTTCAACTCTTAACTTATTTTTCAAGACCGCTGTTATACTACTAAAGTTCCAATATTATTATGGCAACTCTGTACCTTTTTATAAAAGGTGCTCAAAGGTATAAGAAATAGTAGTTGTATTTATACAAACCTCCCTTGAAAAACCTCAGAAAAAGAAAATATAAATATTGACAATGTCAATACATTATGTTAAAATACTAGGATCTATAGCCAAACAAAGGGTAGCTAATTGAAATTTGAATGGAATGAAGAAAAAAACAGATTAAATATTCAAAATCATCAAATAGATTTTGAAGAAGCAAAAGAAGTTTTTGATGACCCATTACATATTTCCAAGTTAGATTTTAGATTTAATTATTTTGAAGAGAGATGGATTACTTTAGGTTTGACAAACAAGCAAAAGATATTGGTTGTTGCAAATCTATTTTTTGATGAAAATGGAGAAGAGATTATCCGAATCATTAGTGCTAGAAAAGCAAATTCAAAAGAAAGGAAATTTTATGAGCAACATTAAAGATAGAGAAAAGCATGATAATTTTGAGTTGAAAGATGATTATGATTTTAGCGATGGGGTAAGAGGTAGATTTTATAAACCTAAAAAAATACCAACAACTTTAAGACTTGATAATGATATTATTTTGTATTTCAAAAAAAGAGCTAGTGAAGAGAAAGTACCTTATCAAACTTTGATTAATGCACTACTGAGAAAAGAACTTCAAAGTGTATAAGATATCAAAAGTTATTTTGATATAGAAATCATAAATAAAATCAGGGGTCAAACACTTTTTCAAAACCCACTTTACCTTTTTGATAAAATACAAAAATGGTCTAGTACAACTCGTAACTTTTAGTGCTAAAATAAGTTCAGATATAACAATGACTTGTAAGAAAAATATACCTGCTCAGCCAATACTACTTCTGAGTTTTCTGATTCTATCTTCGCTCTATCTGCCTTCAAATCATAATGCTACTTGGAGGAAGTCTTTAACTCTTTTTAAAATTATGACGAGCAACTGATATGGGATATTCCAGCAATTTCAAAGAATTCTGAGGGCTTCAAGCGATAGTATTTCTCCTCTATCTCATGCGAAAGCTCATCGTATGGATTTGTCATGACTTCCTGCATCTCACTGATGAGAGCATAGTTTCCCTCAGTGGCTTGCTTATATGCAGGCACAAGGAACCACTCTCGCAAACTGTATTTTGGATTGACACGTTTCATTTGAGCAGAAAGATCCTCCGTGTTAGCACTGTTGATGAGTGACTTCCATTTTTCCAGCCATACTGACCAGTTTTGTAGGATATTTTCATCGCACACCGCGTCTTTATAAAAGCTTTTTCTGAGGGGCTTGATATCCTCCGGAACGAAAGAAAGCTCGCGAAAGAAGATAGTGTAGTCAACAGAAGTTTGCACCATGAGCATCCCAAGTTCCTTAAATAAATCTACATCAAAAGTCTCAAGTCCAAGCTTGGAAGCCCACATTATTTTCATCTGCGACTGCATGACTTTGGAAAAGCCACTTCGTATCTTATCAAGCTGATGTACAGCATTTTCATCCCCTTTCAGTAAGGGTAGTAAAGCCATACAAAACACATGAAAGTTTCGCTCTGCGGCTTGTGGTTGGTTTAAGAATGAGAAGTGTTCTCCACCACCCGTCCACGGCTGATACTTCGGGTCAAACATATCTACAAATCCAAATGGACCGTAATCAAGCGTAAAGCCTCCTGCCGCACAATTGTCGCTGTTGAAGTTTCCTTGCGTATACCCAACACGTATCCAGTTTGCCACAAGAACTGTGAGACGGCTACGGAACTCTTCCGCAAGTAAAACCACTTTTTCTACTGTAGTTAAACTTGTATCTATTACCTCACTATACTCACGATCGATTAAGTGTAGGACTATCTGCTCAAGCTCCTCCATCGCTTTTGAGTGTTTATTTTTTCGCGCCCTACGACCAAAAAGTTCAAGTTGCCCCACCCGAATAAACGAGGGTGCAACCCGCGTTGAGATAGCGACAGCTTCTTCTATCATCACTTCAGGATCTTTTGATTGTGATTCTTCCCTAAACCATGGTCGCTGAACCTTTTCTGTGCTTGATGTGTACAAACTCAAAGAGCGTGAC
>JADGDK010000145.1 GCA_016744895.1 Campylobacterales bacterium
ATATTAAACGTTAAATTAAGTACGGTTTATCTGTGCGTGAGCTCTCCGCTGAGGAGAACTACAGGGTTCTCGCTGAGCAAAGCTCTGTGGGATGTACTTGTGTTAGCGTAGTAAAAGGGACTTGTTTCTTTTATGTTATTAAAAATGGAGGTTAACGCTCAACTTGATGTGTTAACTCTTCCAAAAATACTGTGGCATAAGAGCCTTTTGGTAGTGAAAAACTAAACTCAAACCACGCTTCATCTTCTTTATATGTTGATTCAATATCTTCAGCCCATATCCATGCAAGTCTTCTTGTCCCATTCATTTTTTCGATAAATGGTTCACACTCTTTAGTGAAATCCTTTTCAAAGTTTCCAGCCAATCCTGTGGAAACGCTGGTCTTATAACCAGGAAGTAATCCGGCTACAGTAATATCTCGCTTATGAAATCTTTCTGATTCTGCATTTATATCTTCGCAGGCAAAAACCCTTCCATGAGGGTAATGATGCATAGTCTCACCAGGAAGAATTTTGAAAAAACTTTTTTGTGATTTAACCTGTTTGATAACCTCTTTTGGAAAGTTAAAAAGTTCAAATAACTCCTTTTCAGTAAATGAGGCAAAAAGTTTACTGATCTCTACACGTTTACTTAGCCAAAGATTAAAGAGGTGGCTTTGGTAAGCTGAGATGAAAAAGTTTCGCATTTTTTTATTGCGCTCTTTGATTTTTCCTTCTAAAATTCTACGACCTCTATCATAGTTGTCTCCATCTCGTCCAAATCTTTGATATCCAAAATAGTTAGGAAATCCTTCTGACTTCATCGTTTTAAGAACTTGTTTTAGTTTTTGGGCATCTGTTGGGTTGACTTTTTTTAGACGGATAAAAAAACGATTTCCTTTTAAGTGACCTGTTTTTAATTTGTTTTTGTGGTAAGTCCGTTCAAGTATTTTGATATTTGGGTGTTCAAAGTTTTCTAAGGTATGTTCAAGTTTTTTTGGCATGCTGACGTTTTGTACTGTCATACCATCTTTGTCTTTGAGCCCTGCATAGCCAAAATCTCGCATCTTTACACCTGTAACATCACCAAGTCTTTTGAGCATATCCCAAGTTGTAAGATCTTTTTTGCGTATTTTTAAGATGAGGTGTTCACCTTCACCGCTAAACTCATAAAGTGGTATTTCACTGACTACAAAGTCTTTATTGTTTTTTGAGAAGTGTATGTTTATTGCGCTATGGTTTAAGTAAAACAGTCTATCCAAAGTGAGTTCCTAAAAGTGATTTTCAGCACACTCAGACACATATGTACCTGTAGTGACTTTTGCAAAAACTGTCAAATTTGTCTTATGCTTTTTTGCTATATTTGTTATTTTATCTAAATTTTTTGCGTCAAAGGTAAAAAGTATCTCATACTCTTCTCCACTACATAAAATATCTTTATTAAAGTTACATAAAAACTCAAAACCCACACTATTTAACTTTGAAAGTCGTGAGAGATCTTTGCTAAGACCATCTGAGATATCTAATGCTCCATGTATATATTTGGATGCTTCATAAAAAAAATCAGCTTTTAAAGTAGGTGTTATGAATTTAGAATCTTCATTTATCTGCTCACCTTTAAGTAATTTTTCTAAATCTTTTTTAACACTTCCTAAAGTTCCAGTAAATGCAACCAAATCACCCATTTTTAAATTGGTTCGTAATGTTGGAGTACTACTTTTGGAAACAATTGTGATAGAAATATCTAACTTATCCCCAGCAACAGTATCACCACCTATGATTTCAAGGTTGTACTCTTTTGAAGCTCTTAAAAATCCTTTGGAGAGTTCTTGCATTTGGGAGGTAGTAAATGAGGAGGGGATTTTGATACCGATAAGTGCGTAGCGTGGTTTGGCATTCATAACAACTGCATCAGAAATATTGATAATCATACTTTTATATGCAATTTGTTCTAGTGACATCCACATGCGTTTGAAATGGATATCTTCACAAAAAAGATCTTTTGAGTAGACTTGATCTCCTATCACTGCCCCATCGTCACCTATATGCTTTTTGTCAAATAAGGAGATGAAAAAGGACTCTTTATCCCTCATACTTATCCTCCCTATTTTTAATAAATTATATTATTATAACATGGCTTTAACGTAATCATCAATGTCACCACGAATAACTTCTCTGACATTTCGTGGTTTTGCAAATTCATCAACAAGTACAAATGTAAAAATTGCTTTAGTCACACTATACTCTTCATGAGTCTCTCGATCTTTAACTTGCACATCTACACTAACTTTTATAGAGCTGTTACCAATATGTTTGATATTGGTATAAATGGTAAAAATTGCACCACAATGAATAGGTTTGATAAAGTTCATATCACTTACTGCAACTGTTACCGCTGGAGAAATGACAATATTTTCTATAGCAATTGAAGCTGCTTTATCCATCTTACCCATAATCCAACCACCAAAAACTGTTCCAGCATGATTTAAATCTGTTGGAAATACTCGTCCACGTAATGCTATCATTTTCATTATATATCCTTTTGTGAAAATATTATATAACAAAAAATTATATAAAAAGCTAATAAGAATAGAAAAGTGCTATAATTTTCATTTATATAGGGAATTAAAAAATATAAAGGGAAAAATGATGGAGAAAGCACTAAAATTATTTTTAGATGATATTAAAAACGATAAATTTTATGAAGCACATGAACATTTAGAAACTTATTGGGCAACAATTCGAAAAACTGACCACCCGTTAAAAAATCTTTGTAAAGGTTTTATCAATGGTGCAACGGCATTTGAGCTGATCAGAAGAGGCAATGAAAAAGGGGCAAGAACACTCTGGAGTGCACATCAAAAATATCTCCCAATTATGCAAGAGGGAATTGAAAATTATACACTTTTTTATGAGGCAAATGAGATATTACAAGAACTCAAAAAGAAGCATCATGATATACTAAGCAAAAATTCACAAGGGACAACTATGAGTGTAAAGTTAGATACAAGAACATTTTTTTTCAATGCAAAGACGGATTTTTTAGCGTATTATAAAAACCATCAGATTACAATTGATGAGGACAAAAAAGTAAAAGATTTACTTCTTGAGGTTCAAGCACGTGAGCCAATTTTCCAATTTAGAAAGACAAATACCATGCTTTGTATTAATGGTATTTCTATCAAAGGAACATTAACGATTAGTAAAGCAGTTGAGTTATTTGGTACTTCATGGACTATTGACCCTATATCTACTTTTAGAGCGACAAATGATTTGGTGATCAATGATGATGATTTTATTGCTAAACATCAGATACTGGCACAGTTTGGGGATGAAGAAGATTTTAAGTATTATAAAACACTTATCAATGACTATTATGCTTCTACGAGTTTGAGTTACAATCAAGACTATTTTGGTGATTCAATGTTTGTTTATGCGGATTATCTGATAGGAAAATATCCAGATAATAAAGCAGAGATTTTGCAAGCTATTGATTCGGTTGATGGGATTTGGCTTTATGAAAAAGAGTGTAATCAATATCCATTGAATGATAATGCTTTAAAAATAGAAGCTTTAAAAGCAGAATTTCCAACGCAAGCAATCAAAGGTTATTCAGATACTAGTATGGCATATTATGATAAAGCAGAAGTAGCTCTTTGTGACCATTTTGGTGCTCAAAAAGATGAAGATTGTGCGCTTGAAACAATCATAGATAATATTACAATTGAAAAAGTAAAAGCAGAACTTAAACACTCTTTTGAAGATTTTCAAGTTGCTTTTTATGTAGGTAGTTTTGAGTGTGAAAACTTATCTGAGGTACAAAGTGAAGCTGAAAAACTTTTAACAGCTATCGGTGCAAAAGTAGTTAAATTTGCACGTACTGATAGTGCAGATGGCTTTGATATTGTTCACTCAAACAGTGCTATTGCATATAAAAAAGCAGGAAATATCGCATTAGATGCATATGATAGTGGTGCAGAGATATTGGTCGTAGATAACAAAGAGTCACACTTTATGATGGATCAATTAGTGAAAAAATGTGAATGTGAAACAGGTAGAGATATTAAGATACCTATTTTAAATATTTCTCAAATTGTAGCATTGGCTGTTGGTATCAAAAATAAAGCTAAAATTGGTCTTGATGCACACAAAATTAAACCAGAATTTATCTAAGGAGCTGTTATGACAATCACAAAAAAAGTTGTGTTTATAGCAAAAGATGAGAATATAGAAGAGTTGAAAACTCTTCTTGGTACTATGGTACAGGCATCAAGAGTTGAAGAGGGATGTCTTTTGTATAATATTTACCAAATGCAAGATAAGCCCAATACCTTTGTAGTTGTAGAAAGTTGGGAAAATAATGAAGCACTTGAAGGGCATAAACATTCAGCGCATTATTTACACTATAAAAGTCATTATGAACCTTTTACTACCGATAAATATTCTGACAACTTGGTGAGCTTAGGTTAAATTATCTTAGTGTTACGATTGTTTATAATCGTAACACATCCTCTTCTTAACACAAAAAAAGTGTTACTTTTTGTATACCTTTAGCACTTATCCCTTATAATTGAAACAAATACATACATTTCTTCAAAAGGACAATTTTAATGAGCATACCAATACATCAATATGATGCTGTCATCGTAGGAGCAGGTCTTGCAGGACTTGCTGCTGCTAGAGAGCTGAAAAATGCTGGAAAAAGCGTTATGGTTTTAACCAAACTACATCCGCTTAGGAGTCATTCAGGAGCAGCACAAGGCGGTATTAATGCTGCTTTTGCAAAAGAGGATAGTGCTGAACTTCATGCATTTGATACGGTTAAAGGAAGTGATTATTTAGCGGATCAAGATGCCGTTGAGTTTTTATGCGAAACAGCACCTGAACTTGTACGGTGGATGGAAAAGATGGGTGCAGTGTTTAGTAGAAATGAAGATGGCACTATCGCACAACGACCATTTGGTGGTCAATCTCACCCAAGAGCGTGTTATGCCAAAGATAGAACAGGTTTGACACTACTTCAAACTATGTTTGAACAAACCAACCGTTTAGGTGTTGATTTTTTAGATGAGTGGTATGTTTCTGATATCATCTATGAAGATGGTGCTGTAAAAGGTGTTGTGGCTTATGATATTAAGACTAGTGAGCCTGCAATTTTTAATGCAAAAGCTGTGATGTTTGCTACTGGTGGATATGGTAGAGCATTTAAAATTAACTCAAATGCACATGCCAATACAGGTGATGCAC
>JADGDK010000146.1 GCA_016744895.1 Campylobacterales bacterium
GAGTATACCGTACCAGATAGTCCAAGACCAATTTATGATTGGGGACTTATGAAGTATGATGCTGGTCTTTGTATCGTATGTGAAAAGTGTGTGACAGTTTGTAAAGATAGTATCGGTGATAGTGTACTCAAAACTGTGCCTCGTGGTGGAGAAGCAGTCGATAAAGGTCTCAAAGATACGATGCCAAAAGACGCATACACTATGTGGAATAAACTTCAAAAATCACTTATTGGTACTGTAAATGAAGATAATACTTTAGAGTGTCAAGATTGTGGTGAGTGTATCGCAGTTTGCCCAGTTGGTGCACTTGTCAGTACAGATTTTCAATATACTTCAAACTCTTGGGAGCTTAGAAAAATTCCAGCAGCAAATCCACATAGTAGTGATTGTTCACTTATCTATTATGAAGTCAAACATGGAGATGCAAAAAATTATAATGAAAAGATTTTTAGAGTCACAAATGAGCCTCACTTCTCCTCTATTGGTGGAGCGGCTAGATTTGGTTATGATTTTGAAAATAATGTCGCTGGAAAAGATAAGGCACTATTTGAAAAAGCAGTAGATTTTGCCAAAAGTGCAGATACAATCAAATTTAACAGTTATATTACAAATGAAGAAGCACTGATTTTACAAAAGCTAAAAGAGAATAGTGGATTAAAGCTTATCAATGAAGATGCACGCAATTATCAAAACTTTTTAAATACTTATGCTAAAGCAAGTGGAACAACACTTTATAGTGGAGATTTGAAAAAGATAAAATCTTCTAATTTTGTTGTTTCTGTAGGAACTGCATTAAGATATGATGCACCAACGGTTGGTTTTGCTTTTAACAATGCGTTAAAGATGAACAAAGGTTCGGGAATTTACTTTCATCCAACAGGGGATAGTGTAGTAGGTTCATTTTCTAAAACGATGATGAGTGTTCAAAATGAAGTTGGCAGTGAAGAGCATGTGTTAGCATTTATACTTGATTATTTTGCTGAACTTGCACAAAAACAGTATGACGAAGCAGAAGATAAAACAGATCTTACAGAGTCTGAAAAAATTTCAAATAAAATTGATTATGATAGAGATAGTATCAACCTGCCTGAAGATTTCGATAAACTTATGGTTAAAATGCTTGCTAAAAAAGATACATTCTCATTGATTGTAGGAGAAGATTTTTATTCACATCCTAGAGCTGAAAACTTAGCCAAACTTGTTGGACTGATAGATAGATTTACACCATTTAGTGTGACAATAATTCCATCTCAAACAAATACACTTGGTGTTTCACTAATTTGTGATCTTGATGAAGAAGCTGGAAATAAAGTATTAGGTTATAACGAAGTGGGTGACTTTGTATTGAGTGCACTTGGTGATGGTGATCTTGATATACCAGCACTGAACCAACAAGAGGGAACATTTACCAATCTTGATAAAAGAGTTGTACCTACCAATGCGGCTTTAGCTTATAGTGGTTATGTCTTAAATGATTTAGCAAATGCACTTGGGTTAGAAGCAGCACAGACGATAGAGTATACAACGCAGTTTCCAAAAGCAAAAGGATTTGAGCCACTAGAATTTGACTTGATGCCAAACTTTTTTGACAATGGTGGTAATGAGCTTAGAGGATATATCTTAAAAAATAAAAATCTTAAAGCCGAAGAAAATGTAGCAGAGCTTGAAAAAGTTGAAAAACTTGATAGTGATGTTGTATATAGATCAAATCCTATCAACCAATTTAATCATTTTACAAACAAAGCACACCAACTTAAATCAGTTGGAGCTGTGTATGTGTCAAGTGAATTTTTAGAAGCAAAAAGCTTGAGTGAAGGTGATAGCGTAGAAGTTCAAAGTGATAGTGGTGCTATTTCAGCAAAACTAGAACTTGACAAGCAGTTAACTGGTGAGATTATTTATCTTGGAACTTTTGATAAAGCACAAGATACAGCATCTGTTTTTAAAGATGGTTCAAGATTTAGTTCAGTAACAATAAGGAAGGTGTAAAATGGAAGGTCATTACATTATAGAGACGATTATTAAAATCGTCATTATTCTAACAGTGTTTTCAGCGTTAGCGGGAATCACTACATACTTTGAGAGAAAAGTGCTTGCATTTATGCAAAGAAGATTAGGACCTATGCATGTTGGTCCTTATGGAATCTTGCAAGTTGCAGCAGATGGTATTAAACTTTTCACAAAAGAGGATATCGTACCACAAAATGCAGTGAAACCAATTTTTATGATTGCACCTGTGATTGCAGCAGCAACTGCATTTATAGCGATGTCTGCAGTTCCATTTCTTCCTGAATTTACACTTCCATTTACAGACTATGTAGTCAGACCAATTGTTTCAGATGTGAATGTAGGTGTACTTTTTGTAGTAGGTGTTATGGCAATTGGTATGTATGCACCACTTCTAGGTGGTATGGCTTCAAATAATAAATGGTCACTTTTAGGAGCAGCAAGAACAGTTATACAAATGTTGTCATTTGAAGTTGTAACGGGACTTTCTCTTATTGCGCCTCTTATGATAGTGGGTTCATTGTCATTAATTGATATTAACAATTATCAAGATAGTGGTTGGCTTGTTTGGTCACAACCAATAGCATTTGTACTTTATATTATCTCTGGATATGCAGAGACAAATAGAACTCCATTTGATCTTCTAGAGCATGAAGCTGAGATCATTACGGGTTATGCAACAGAGTATTCTGGAATTAGATGGGGACTTTTTGCAATTGGTGAGTATGCAAATATGTTTACAGTCTCTTTTGTAGCAGCCTTAGTATTTTTAGGTGGATTTAATCCAATGTGGATCATACCTGGTGGATTAGCAATTTTGTTAAAAGTATCTATAATTATCTTTTTCTTTTTATGGGTAAGAGCGGCTTGGCCTCATGTAAGACCAGATCAATTAATGTGGCTGTGTTGGAAAGTGTTGATGCCTTTAGCACTTGTAAATATATTAATAACCGGCATAGTGCTGATATAGGGGAAGATGATGGATTTTGAAAATTATAATAATAGAAATGTATCTGCAGACTACAAGTATATTGAGCTTGAAGAGACTCCTGTAGAATGGCAAGATAAGTTTAAGCGTGTTATCAAAAGATCACTGAGTGGTGAACTTTTTGTTGGGCTTTGGGTTGTGTTTAGAGAGATGCTTAAGGGTAATACACATACTGTGTTGTATCCACTTGAAAAACTTCCAATTAGTCCAAGATATCGAGCACTTCACACTATCAAAAGATTGGTAGAGAGTGGAAACCAAGCTTGTATTGGATGTGGACTTTGTGAAAAGATTTGTATCTCTAACTGTATTCAAATAGATACGAAATATGGTAGTAAAGGTCGTAAAGTTGTCAAAGGTTACACGATCAATCTTGGTCGTTGTATTTATTGTGGTTATTGTGCTGAAGTGTGTCCAGAGTTAGCAATTACGCATGGACAAGATTATGAAAATGTATCTGAGCAAAGAGCACATTTTACTTCAATGGCAGAACTCGTCACTCCTATAGATGAGTTTAAAGCAGGCAAGCAGAAACAGTACCCTGGGTTTGGATCACTAAGCCCTAATGCTGATGATAATGTTAAAAAAACTCCTCTGGCGTATTAAGGACTTATGATGTATGAATTGATAGCTTTTTATCTTTTTTCGGGTTTAACAATTGCGATGTTTCTCATCGTAGTGTTGAGCAAAAATGCACTCTATTCTATGAGTGCACTGGCTGCGGGCATGATATTAATATCAGGCTTTTTCTTCCTTTTGGATGCTGACTTTTTGGGAGTTGTTCAAATTATCGTTTACACAGGTGCTGTTATGGCACTATATGCGTTTGGTATGATGTTTTTTGATGCAACGCAAGATATCAAAGAGGATATTGGAAATACAAAAATTATTTATGGATTATGGATTGCAAGTGCAGTTTTAATTGTAATTATGATTTCAGCACCATTTGTTTCTGATAAATTGATGTTAGATTATCCACTAGATCATCATCTCATCATTGGGGCAAACAATCCTCAAGCTGTTGGTGTAGTACTGTTTACAAAATATCTTGTTCAGTTTGAACTGGCTGCTGTAATGCTTCTTGTAGCGATGATTGCAGGAATTGTTCTTGTAAGTAAAAAAATGGATGAGAGCTTAACGCTAACTCCAGAGCTTGATCAAAAGATACGAGATGAGTTTCATACAGATGAAAAGGAGAGTAAATGATAACACTTACACACTATTTGGTACTTGCAGCCATACTTTTTGTAATTGGTTTAGTGGGAGTAATACGAAGAAAAAATCTTCTTCTACTCTTCTTTGCAACTGAAATTATGTTAAATGCCGCAAATATTGGTTTTGCTGCGGTTTCAAAGTTTTATGGCGATTTAACAGGACAGATGTTTGCATTTTTCATCATTGCTGTTGCTGCTAGTGAAGTTGCTGTTGGTTTAGGACTGTTAGTACTTTGGTACAAGAAAAACGGTACTATTGATTTAGATTCTATGCAAGAGATGAAAGGATAACGGATGGAAAAATATTTATATATTGCACTTTTTGCACCGATTGTTGGTTCTCTTTTTGCAGCCGCATTTGGAGATAAACCAAAAAATCTTATTACAGGTTTAGTTACTAGTGGACTACTTTTTGCATCATGGTTTGCATCAATTATGTTGCTTATGTATGTTGATGGTTCAACTATAGTTCATGTAAAGATGATGGATTGGATCGCAGCTGGAAGTTTTGATATTGATTTTGGATTTGTAGCAGATCAAGTTTCTGTCATTATGATGGTTACGGTTACGACAGTTTCAACCCTTGTTCATGTTTACTCAATTGGATATATGGATCATGATAAAGGTTTCAATAGATACTTCTCATATCTTTCAGCATTTGTTTTCTCAATGATGATACTTGTTATGAGTGATAACTTCTTAGGACTGTTTATCGGTTGGGAAGGTGTTGGTCTTTGTTCTTGGTTACTGATCGGTCACTGGTATCATAAAGAAGATGTTCCAACTTCTGTAAACCCTGCAATTTCTCCATCATATGCTGCAAATGAAGCATTTGTGATGAATAGAATTGCTGATCTTGGTATGCTTATCGGTATCTTTATGATTTATTGGAATCTTGGTTCTTTAAATTATGATACTGTATTTGCTAACATTGGTACACTTAGTACTGGTACTATTA
>JADGDK010000147.1 GCA_016744895.1 Campylobacterales bacterium
GTTATAACCCCTTTATAACTAAGCATAAAAAGAAGCATAAATACAATTGAGTTGATGATACCTATAGCAAAAAAGAGTTCATGAGGTTGAGAAAAAAAGTAATTTTTATTCATTAAAAGTTATCCAATCGTATATGTATTTGATCAAAATGTTGGCTGATCATGCCATTTTCCATTTCAGCTGCCAAGAAAAAAGTTCCAAGAATTGCAAGACCAAGTGCAACGGCTAAAAATATTTTTGTTTTAGAGTAGGGCCTTTCACCTTTAATCTGACCACTTCGTGCATTTATAGCAAAACGAAAATCTTTTTTATTATATTTAAAGTGAGCTGTCCAGATAGGAAGTAAAATGTATTTAAAAGTACTTTTATCATGATAGATCTTCAGATCTGTAATTTTCTGTCTATCACCACCTATCCTATGACGAACTGCTTCTCGTATCTCATAAGACATATACTCTTTTGCATAATGAAATCCGTCATCTAAAGCTACTTGATATACTTCACTCTCAAAACCACTAAGATATTGATCATCAAAGTTTTCTAAATTTTCCAAATCCCAAGGTTCAAGTGCATCTACTAGTTTTCTAGGAATCGTTTTAGTCGCCCCTATTAAAACATCATCAAAATGTCGCTCAACACTTCCTTGAACTGGTGTCCACTCTATACGAGGTTCCATATCTTCTACAAACTCTTCACGTCCATTAACATACACGCGTCTTGTGACTCTTTCATAGTAAGTATCACCTCTTTGTCCTCTAAAGTCACTATGCGTTTGGCTATCATAAGTCCAATAAGGTAGGTATATACCATTAAATCTTGAGTCGGTTTCTGTAAATTTTTTAAGGCTATTTGGTGCAAACCAGAGATTTCCAACCCACTTTTTAAAGATCACTTTTGCCTCTTTTTGATTGATTGCAAAAGGCAGTAAAGATTTTGGTGATAGTGGCATAAATATATCAAGATTGGTAACTACTGGTGTTGCACAAAATGGACATTTAGTACTTCGTATATGTGCATCCATATCAAAACCTGCACCACATGAAGGGCATTTAGCGTGCATGTCATCTAAAAGATTTACTTTTTTCGTACGTTCAAGTCTATAGAGTGCATCGTCTAAATCATTTTCATATATCGGAAGTTTTGGAGGCGTGATACGGTTTGTTTCACCACAGTATTGGCATCGAAGTGCTCCTTCATCCGAACAAAAAACCAAAGAAGCACCACATTTGTCACATGGAAAGCTTCTTTGGGTGAAGTGTGTACCCTCTTTTAACTTTGGCTTCATATCTGCCTAAAGTGGAGGAGGTGCTAAAAAATTAAATAGTGACTCTATCTCTTCAATCTCTTTTGCTTTTTGCCATTTTTCCATACCTGTTCCCCACATCAATGTGCTAGAGTCAATCTTATGAGACTTAACAAAATCTTCTATTTCATCGATAGAAAAAGGTCCTTGTGGTTCCTTTGACTGAGCGTAATAGTACATCTTCTCATAAGGTTCTGGTGCATATGTTTTGGGTTCTCCAAAGTTTTTAGCCAACTTATCAGCCATCGCAAATCCAACACCCATCGCTGCCATATCACCAGCCGCACTTCCTCCCTCTTTTGTCATAGATTCCGCAGTTTGGAATGTAAGATATTCACTTAAATCTTTGATAATGCCCATGCTACTTCTCTTATCTAATGCCTCTTCAACAGCAGGTGGTACAGAGATATTTTCAATAAGCACATTTGTAAGTTCAAGTCCATATTTTGAAAATTCTTCACGAATTTTTTCAGTAACATAGACTCCAAGCTGATCATAATTTGCAGCCAAATCTAAAACTGGGATATTTGAGCTTGCAACGATATTTGTAAAACGAGATATGATGATATTTCGTAATTGATTACTGATATCTTCAATACCAAAGTGTCCATTGGTACCTACAATCTCTTTGATAAAAAGTGCTGGATCATCTATACGTACACCGTATGTTCCAAAAGCACGAAGACGAATAACTCCAAACTCTTTATCTCTTAAGATAATAGGGTTTTTAGTACCCCATTTAAGATCTAAAAACTGACGTAAATTACAAAAATAGACTTCTGCCTTAAATGGAGAGTTAAAAGTATGATCCCAATGTTGCAACGTGGTTAAAATAGGTAAATTTTGAGTCTCTAACTCATAGATACCAGGTCCTAAAACATCAGCAATTTCTCCTTCATTGACAAAAATAGCAGCTTGGGATTGACGTACTGTCAACTTTGCACCATATTTTATCTCATTGTTGTATCTTTCAAACCGATACACCATCGTCTCATTACTCTCATCAAGCCAGTCAATGACATCAATGAATTCACCAAATATCTTATCCCAAAAACCCATTTTTTATTCCTATACTATTTTCTAAGTCTACCAGCTGCTATAAGTGCACTATGAAGTTGTTCTTCTACTTTCTCAAGTTCTACTTCTGCATGATGTCTTGCTTCTTTACCTTTGTTGGCAATTTCGATACTATCATTAATCGTAGCGATCAAAGTCTCGTTTGCTTTTTTAATCGACTCGATGTCATAAACACCTCGTTCAACTTGCGTTCTGACTTCTTTGTTTACCTCTTGCAGATTCTCTGCATTTTTTTCTAATAGATCATTTGTCAAATCTGTTGCTTTAGTCACAGCTTTTGCTGCTTCACCACTTCTATAGATAGTAATTGTTTGTGCAAGTTGATTTTTCCAAAGTGGAACTGTATTTACCAGTGTAGAACTAATTTTTGTGATAAGAGCTTTGTCGTTTTCTTGTACGAGTCTGATACTTGGAAGTGACTGCATGGCAACTTGACGAGAAAGTCTTAGGTCATGTACACGACGCTCTAAATCATCCCTTGTTGCTTTGACATCTTTAAGCCCTAATGCTTTGATCATTTTTTTACTCTCACCTGCTTCATGTGTTAACTTTGGAATGACTTCAGTATCAAGTTCTTGTAGTTTATGTGCACCTGCTGCGATATAAAGTTCCAACTCTTTAAAATAGTCAAAGTTCACATCATAAAGTCTATCAAGTGAAGTGATATCGGTCAATAATTGTGTTTTATGTTGCTCTAACTCGTCAGTCACAGCATCAACTTGTTGTCTTACCTCTTCGTATCTGCCGATAAATTTAGTGATAGGGGTTGCCATACCAAATAATTTAGCAAAAAAGCCTTGTTTTACATTTGGGTTCATGCCATCTACATCAAAACCTTTGATAGAAGCTACAAGAGAGTTTAATGAATCTCCAGCAGTTCCTAACTCTTTATTTTTAACACCTTCAAGCATACTTTCACTTACTCTGTTAAGATTTTCTTGTGCACTTGCTCCAAAAAAGATTACACTATGTGGATCTTTAACATTAATCTCTTTTGAAACCAATTCCATCTTTGTCTGGTCAATTTGGCTTGAAGAATCATAAGTCACAATTCCTTCTTCTTCCATGATCGAATTTAAATCTGGTGTAGCCTCTTCAAGCTCAGATTCAACTACTTCTAACTCAGCAGTCAATTCTTCTTTGATTTCCTCTACACTCTCTTGTAGTGATTGTGCATTTTCCTCTAACTTTTCAACCATCTCATCACTTACTTTTTCAATATCTTTTTTATCCATGTTTATACTCCTTCATTTTTTAATTGTTTGGTTAACGCTTCTATTTGGACATCAAGTCTTGTAATGTCATCCTCATTTAAACGCTCCTTTTGTTGTTCAATCGTCTCTTCAACGGTTTCTAATAGATGTAGATAATTAGCTTTCATCTTTGCATCAATATTGTTATTTTTAACATTACTAGCATACTCTCCAGTAATTTTTTCAGTTCTGTGTAGATAGACATTGAAAAATTTACGTGCTCTTGAAAGATCATTAGGATTTTTTTCCACAGATCTGATTACATTTTGAGTCTCTTTGATAATAGCATCTAATTTAGTATTGACCTCTAAATCAGAGATTGCATGTTGTAGTTTTTTGATATTAGAGATTCTCTCTTTTGCCTTTTCAGTAATCTCTATAACGTCCTCTGCACTCACTCCTATATCTAGCTCGCCTACCTTATCTACCCTAGGATCTAAGCCATAGTAGAGATAAAATCCTACAAAAGCTACAAGCCCTAATAAAATACTTAAAAATAGACCATTTGCTGTTGCAAAATAGGAAGTAAAAAATGTTGCTATAGTCACTACTATAGATGCAATACTTTTATACTTTATCTTTGGTGCTTTGGCTAAAATACTATTTTTATACTCTCTTTCTATTACAAATCCCCGACGGGCTATTGAAGCGCCTAGTAAAAACATTGCATATGCGATTCCATTTACGATAATACCGGTAAAGTCTCCATTTAAAAGTGCAAAAAAGAGTGTCCATAAAATTGGAAGTGGAAGAAGGTAGAGTAATATCCCTTTAAGAAAAAAAGGTTTTTTGTTGTTTTGATTGGGTTGATACCGTTTTGTTTGTGCCATCTATTAATCCCTCAAAAGATAAAATAGGGCTTGCCATGCTACTGCACCTGCGCTTCCTATTAAAAGAAGAAAGCCAATAAATTTGTTTAATGTAACGCTCATTATAATTTTCCATCTTTCTATATTTAAGGGATTTTCAAGCTACCCTTATGTTAGATTGTAACAAATCTTAATAAACATAAAGATAAAATCGCGTATAAATTGTTGTAATATATAAATAATTAAGGTTGAATATATGTATGAAAAAATGGATAAAGATTTTGTACTGCATACTTATGGTAGAAATTATGTAAATTTCACCACTGCTAAGGGTGCTGTTGTCAAAGATGATCAAGGAAAAGAGTTCATTGATCTTACCGCTGGAATAGGTGTTGTAAGTGTTGGTCACTCTCATGACAGAGTTACAAAAGCAATCTGTGATCAAGCAGGAAATATCATGCATATTTCAAATCTTTTTCTTATCGAGCCACAGGCAAAGTTAGCACAAAAGTTAGTAGAGTTGAGTGGATATGACATGCGCTGTTTCTTCTCAAATAGTGGTGCTGAAGCTAATGAAGGTGCCATTAAAATCGCTAGAAAATATGGTGAAGTTGAGGGTACGCCAAAACGTTATAAAGTGATTACTTTAGAGCACTCATTTCACGGACGTACGATTTCCACACTTAAAGCAACAGGACAAGAGTCTATGCA
>JADGDK010000148.1 GCA_016744895.1 Campylobacterales bacterium
ATGTTGAGTGGGTGTGGAGGAAGTAGTAGCAGTGGTTTAAAAGATAACGTGAATAAAGTTGAGATAAGTGAAGGGTCGAAAACATTTACAACAGCAGAGGACATCGCAATTCCTGTAATAGGGAAAGACTCAAATGGTGTATTAGTAGAAACAGCTAATATAAAAATAAGCAGGAACACGCCAAGCTTAAGTGAATGTACACCAAGTGATCCGTGCATGGTTTCAAGTGTACAAAAGTGTCCTACTAAGCTTTCTAATACTGAATTAAATGAAGCAAATGCTTTAAGACCATCTGTTCCTGACACTGATGAGAAAATTGTACTTTATGCTGGTACTATTGATATTACTGAGGCAAATGGAAAGCTTACAAACTGTGGTATGGAAGTAACTGTACAACTTCCTAAATGTGCATTTGCAGCATCTAAATTTTCAGTTGATGGAGTAGAGCAAACTTATGATTCAAATGGACATCGTATAGCAGCACTTGAAAAATGTGATGTTATTAAAATATATGCTAATGGAGCATGGGTAACTGGATTTATTACAGAAGATCCTGGATGTCAAGAAAATAAATTTGTTACATTTGCAGTGACAGGACTTCCTACCGCAATTCAGGTCTTTGCACTTAGACACTTTGTTCCTGGTACAACTTCAGGTGCAACAGGTGGTACAGGTGGTACAGGTTATTAAGCCTTACTCTTCTAGATAACCAAAGCTTTATGCTTTGGTTATCAATTTATACATTAAATCTAAAATGCATTACATCACCATCGGCAACGATGTATTCTTTTCCTTCTAATCTCATTTTACCAGCGTCTTTTGCTCCATTTTCACCAGAGAATTCTATAAAATCATTATAAGAAATTACTTCCGCACGAATAAAGCCTTTTTCAAAGTCATTATGTATTACTGAAGCAGATTTTGGTGCTGCCCATCCTTTATGGATAGTCCATGCTCGAACTTCCATCACACCTGCTGTAAAGTAGGAGATAAGTCCTAGTTTGCTAAATGCTGTTTTGATGATTTTCTCTAATCCACTTTCTTCGATTCCAAGGTCAGTCAAAAACTCTTTGGCTTCATCATCATCAAGACCTACAAGTTCTTCTTCAATTTTGGCACAAAGGGTGATTACCTCAAAACCACTTTTTGCTGCATGTTCTTTTAAAGCTACGACAAATTCATTATCTTCTAAAAGTCCATCTTCATCAGTATTGGCACCATAGATAATCTCTTTATTTGATAAAAAGCGTAACTCTTGGTCAAATTCTAAAAAAGTTTCATCTTCTTTTTTAGCAAATGTTGAGACAGGTTGTATATTATCAAGGTGTTCTTTGAGCTCGAGTGCAATTTCTAGTTTTGCCTTAGCATCTTTTTTTGTTTTCGCATCACGTTGTAGTTTTGCAATCTTTTTTTCAAGTTGTTCAATATCGGCAAATATAAGTTCACCCTCTATAATTTCTATATCTCTAAGGGGATTGATACCACCTTCAACATGGGTAATATTTTCATCTTCGAAGCATCTTACCATATGAAGTATGACTTCTACTTCTCTGATATTTGATAAAAATTTATTTCCTAAACCCTCACCTTTACTTGCACCTTTAACAAGACCTGCAATATCTACAAAGTCAATAGTAGAGTGTTGGATTTTTTCTGGATTTACAATCTTTGCAAGCTTTGCTAATCTCTCATCTGGTACTGGAACGACCGCTTTATTTGGCTCAATTGTACAAAATGGATAATTGGCTGATTCAGCATTTTGTGCTTTAGTTAGGGCATTAAAAGTAGTTGATTTCCCTACATTTGGAAGTCCTACAATTCCGACACTAAGACCCATTTATGCCTCCTTTTTATGATGATTTGAAAGTTTATGTTGATGATCTTTTAGCCAATAAAGACACATTCTTACTCCTGCTCCACTTGCACCTGCTTGATTGTATCCCCAATCTTTTTCTATAAAAGCAGGTCCTGCAATATCAAGATGTATCCATTTGTCTTTATTCTCATCTTCTATAAAATTGTCTAAGAAAAGTGCCGCAGTGATTGCCCCACCATATCTAGATGAACTAATATTTGAAATGTCGGCAACTGAACTTTTTAAAAGTTTTTTAAGATATCTATTAAATGGCAGACTTCCTGTCAATTCTCCACTTTTAGTAGCACTACTCATAATTTCATGTTTTAATTTACCACTATGTCCCATAACACCAGTAGTATAATCTCCTACTGCAACGACGCATGCCCCAGTAAGGGTAGCAAGATCTACAAGGTAATCAGGCTTTAGTTCTTGTGCATAACAGAGACAATCAGCTAAAACTAATCTTCCCTCAGCATCTGTATTTCTCACTTCAATCGTTTTACCATTTTTAGCAACTAGTACATCATCTGGTTTATAGGCATTTCCTCCGACCATGTTTTCACACGCACCAATGATTGCATGTACTTCAAATGGAAGTTCAAGCTCAGCGGCACCTTTTAAGATGGACATTGCTGCTGCTGCACCACTTTTATCTGCTTTCATACTTACCATATGCTCACTTGGTTTAAGACTTAATCCACCACTATCATAGGTAACACCTTTACCTACAAAGACAAACTTTGCTTCAGGATTTTTAGGTTTATAAGTAAGATGGATTAATCTTGGTTTATGTTCACTTGCTCGACCAACTGCTAAAAAAGCACCCATTTCTTGTTCTTGCATAAAATTTTCATCACCGATAAAACACGCTACATTATCAAGTTCATTTGCAATCTTATCTGCTTCAAGTGCTAATTGTGCTGGTGTCATATCATCTGGTACTGAGTTTACAATTTCCTTCGCATCATTGGTGACATTTGCTACTATTTGCGCTTCTGCAATTGCTTTTTTTGCATGAGCGAGTCCTAGTTTCTTCTCACTATAATCTTCTAGAGATATAGTGATTGTTTGTATATTGCAGCTAGACTTTTCAGTTTTATATTTATCAAATGAATAACTTCCTAGAATGATACCTTCAACAATTGCTTTTGTATTTGTCACTGGACATTTGTCTATATAAATACCGATTTTAATGCTATTATACTTTGATTTTTTAATACTTTTAACAGCTTGTGCAACTGAAAGTCTAATCTCATCTCGATCAAAAGAGTCAGCTCCAACATAAACGCGGTGCTGATGAGGTAAAAATGCTACCTCTTCACTTTTCCCTTCAAATGATAGTGTCTCTAAATCTTCTTTTTCTTTAATCCATTTATGATCTAAATTTCCATCAATTACGATGACAAATTCACAGTCTGCCTGGATCTCTTCTACTTTTTTTTCACTTATTAAAAATTCCATTATTTTCCCCTATTTTCTAAATTTTTTTCAATTGTTTTTGTAACTCTATATGCTCCAAAAAGAAGCAACCCTAAAATTGGTAAAGCAAAATACCAATGATCTTTTGCCCAACTTAATACTTTTAATATCTCTTCACCAAAGATATATGCAGGAAAAATCGTAATCGCTGCCCAAACCCATGCACTGATGAGATTGATAAATGCAAATTTTTTAGCACTATATCTTGTAACACCTATAGACATAGGTATGACAGTTCTTAGTCCATAAAGATATCTTTGTACAAAAATTAATGGCCAACCATATTGTTTTAATAGCAAATGAGCAATGGCAAATTTTCTACGATGGTTACGCATCTTTTTATGGATATATCTTTTAGAATACCGTCCAATATAAAAGTAGATTTGATCTCCTACAAATCCTCCAAGACCTGCGATAAAAATTGCAAGATAAACGTTCATATGCCCTGTATGGCACATGATACCACCCATAATAAGTCCTAGCTCTCCTTCTAGAATACTCCAGAAAAAGAGGATGATATACCCATGTTCTTGCAGTAGGTTTACAAGTGTTTCTTCCACTATTTTGCCTATCTAATCATCAAAATGCAAAATTTCTTTTGCTTGTAACATATCTTTATCACCACGTCCAGAGAGATTAACAATGATAAGTTTATCTTTAATCTCTTTTTTTGGAAGTTTTTTAAGATAAGCTATTGCATGAGAACTTTCAAATGCAGGTATAATGCCCTCACTTTTAGAGAGCCATACAAAGGCATCAAGTGCTTGATCATCAGTGATAGAGTCATATTTGGCAGCTCCAAGATCTTTTAGATAGGCATGTTCTGGTCCAATTCCTGGATAATCAAGACCTGCTGAGATGGAGTGTGCTTCTAAAACTTGTCCATCATCATCTTGCAGTAGATAACTCATTTGTCCATGTAAAACACCGGGACTTCCTTTTGCTAGACTTGCCCCATGTTTACTATCAAGCCCATATCCTCCTGCCTCAATTCCTACACAAGTAGTCTCTTTGTCATCTAAAAAGTGGTTAAAAATACCCAAAGCATTACTTCCACCACCAATACATGCAACAACCAAATCAGGGAGCTTATTTTCAACTTCAAGTATTTGTGCTCTTGCCTCATAACTGATAATGGATTGGATATCTCTGATCATCATAGGATAAGGATGTGGTCCAGCTACGGTTCCAATGATATAGTAAGTATCTCTAGCGTGTGTAACCCAATGACGAATTGCATCATTCATAGCATCTTTGAGTGTTCTACTGCCGCTTTTTACGGCATGTACTTTAGCGCCTAAAAGCTTCATCCTAAAAACATTTAGCTCTTGTCGTTTAACATCTACTTCTCCCATAAATATTTCACATTCTAGTCCAAAAAGTGCCGCTACAGTTGCAGTTGCAACGCCGTGTTGTCCCGCTCCTGTTTCTGCGATTACTTTTTTCTTACCAAGTCTTTTGGCTAATATGGCTTGGGCTACGGTATGGTTAATTTTATGAGCACCAGTATGGTTTAAATCTTCTCTTTTTAAGTAGATTTTACAATCAAGCTCTTTAGAGATGTTCTCAGCAAAATAAAGTGGAGAAGGGCGACCAACATAATCTTTTAAGTAGTAATGAACCTCTGCCCAAAAATCTTTATCAAATCTAATTTTCTCATACTCATCTTTGAGCTTTATCAGAGCAGGCATAAGTGTTTCAGGAACATATCTGCCACCAAATATTCCAAAATGTCCATTGCTATCAGGATCAAACTTTGAAGTTTTTGGGATATACATTAGTCTAATTCCAAAAC
>JADGDK010000149.1 GCA_016744895.1 Campylobacterales bacterium
ACATTATCCCTCAAATTAATTCATATAATTTAAAAAAAAATACAATATCCATTTTATTCCCATGTATATTTTTCTCAAGTTCATCCTTTAAAATAAATTATTTAAGTTCACCACTATTTCTAATTTTCTTTTGCTATAATGGACTTTAATTAATTAAATTAAATAAATTTTTTATAGTTTAAATTAAATATTTTAAAGGTTAAATATATGAAACATCTTATGGTAGTTAGTTTATTTTTTTTAACTCTTCTTAATGCAGAGCAAAATACTGAAGTTATTGAAACTCTAGAGAAAACTGAAAAAAAAATAGTACAAACCACATCATTAAAAAGTATTGTAAAAAAGTACCGACATGATTCTACAAGACAGCAAATGCTTCGCAAGGCAAAGTATTTAAAGAAAAAATATGAAAGTGCATTGGTAAAGTTAGAGAATTGGGAGATGAAAAAAGAGTTACTCAAAAAAACATTTCGTGAAAAAAACAGAAAACAAGAAACTGCATTTGGTAATGGGGATAGTTATGGTATTGAACGTGCAAATAAAAGACGACGAGAGTATTATAATTCACTTGATGTCCAAGAGCGACACATTCAAGATCGTGTAGATAATGCACACCTAAAGCTTACAGAAATACAAGAAGAGTTTTTATTTCAATATGCCGTACCTTTAACAGATACTGAGATGAATGGAGTTGGGGTTCCAACAGTCGAAGATAAAACTCAAAAAGTACAGATGTTAAATGAGTATATAAATGAGAGTAGTGCATGGAGAAAATGTCGAGAAAGAGTTGATGAGTTTGATAAGGTAAATCAAGTTGCTGGTTCTATTGAGAAGTTATTTCCAAATTCTAATTTAACTCAATCAACAATTAGTAAAGAGATGGAGCAAAATAAACTTGATATGCAAGCCCATATTGATAGATTTCAAAGTATTGAGAATGAGTATCAGACAAAATATGGACTTTCAATAGCAAATGGTGAAAGAGCTCAAACAATTTTAACAAATATAAAGAATCATTAGTGTTTATATTTAAAGAATATTAAATATATATTCATTTGAATTCTTTCGTTTAATGATCTCTTTTATTTCAAGATTTTTAAAAGGGATTTGTTGGAAATCTTTTTCATTTTCTGGTTGATAGTGTGCTAGGTCTTTAGCAATGCTACCACGATACGCTTTTGCCCAGTGGCTTACTACTTTTCCCTCTTTTAAAAACTTCATAGTTATATGATCTGTTTTTGGTGCATAAAACTTGAGATAAAAACCTGCACGAAGATCAATTGTAAATTGATCTTCTAAAAGCAGATCTAAGTTTGCACTAAAGTGTTCCTTATAAAATTTTTCAATAGCAAATTGCTCAAGTTTTTCACCCTGTTTGAGTTTATAATTCGGTACTGGGTACCCAGCCAAAATAGGTCCAAATAGATTTGAAAATATAATCATATTTTTATCAATAAACTTTTGTTCATTTTCGTTCATATCATGGTAAAGTAGATAGTCATAAGCAACACCTGTATAGCGCTGGATAGCTTTAAGTGTAGGATCTTTAAAAATATTTACTAACTTAAAAAGATTGATATCTTTTTCTTTTTTTAATCCAAACAGTTTACTCGACTTTTCATCAGATGCATTTTCGATAAATGATTGGTATGTTTTTAACACTTCCTCATGTTTGTCATAAAGATCTGGAAAAAGATAAGTTGATTTATCTGTAATTTGTTGTATTCCACCTATTGTTTTTGTTTCACTTGGAGAAAATAATATTTTCATAAATTTTAAGTCCTATACATTAATATATATGCAACATTTTACAGGCTATTTACTTAATTGTAAAAAAATTTCAAAAACACTTGACATATCAGATAAAAACATGTATAATCACGGCTCACAAAAAGTGTGCTGGTGTAGCTCAGTCGGTAGAGCACCTGATTTGTAATCAGGCGGTCGGTGGTTCGATTCCTCTCGCCAGCACCATTTTTTGTACAGTGTTTGACCAGAAATGTTCAAGTGGAAAGTCATGGTGAGTTACTCAAGCGGCCAAAGAGGGCAGACTGTAAATCTGCTGGTTTTTACCTTCGAAGGTTCGAATCCTTCACTCACCACCACTATAAAAGATGCGGGAATAGCTCAGTTGGCTAGAGCGTCAGCCTTCCAAGCTGAGGGTCGCCGGTTCGAGTCCGGTTTCCCGCTCCATTTTAAACTGGGAGCTGTTTTTTATATATATGTACTATTAAGATATATAGTACCTATTTTATAAAATCTGCTTTTTTTGTTTAAATCATTTTTAGTTTTTCAGTATTAATATAGCAAGTCAGATTGAGTATAATGCTCATATGGCTCAGAGGTAGAGCACTTCCTTGGTAAGGAAGAGGTCATGGGTTCAATTCCCATTATGAGCTCCAGTAAGAGAGTTTTGGCCAAAACTTTTAAGTAAATAGTTATTAAATTTTAAATAAAAATTCGGAGGATACAATGGCAAAAGAAAAGTTCGAACGAAGCAAGCCACACGTAAATATAGGTACTATTGGTCACGTTGATCATGGTAAAACAACATTAACAGCTGCAATCTCAGCGGTACTAGCAACTAAAGGTCTTTGCGAAATGAAAGACTATGACGGTATTGATAATGCACCTGAAGAAAAAGAGAGAGGTATTACAATCGCAACTTCTCATATTGAATATGAGACAGAAGCTAGACATTACGCTCACGTTGATTGTCCAGGACATGCTGATTATGTTAAAAATATGATTACTGGTGCTGCTCAAATGGACGGAGCGATCTTAGTTGTTTCTGCAGCTGATGGTCCTATGCCACAAACTAGAGAGCACATTCTACTTTCTAAGCAAGTAGGTGTACCTTATATAGTTGTATTCATGAACAAACAAGATATGGTTGATGATGAAGAATTATTAGAATTAGTTGAAATGGAAATCAGAGAGCTTCTCGACGAGTACGAATTTCCAGGTGATGACACTCCGATAGTAGCTGGTTCAGCGCTTAAAGCACTTGAAGAGGCTAAAGAAGGTAATGTTAACGAATGGGGTGAGAAAATCATGAACCTTATGAATGAAGTTGATTCTTATATCCCAACTCCAGTTAGAGAAACTGACAAAGAGTTTTTGATGCCTGTAGAAGATGTTTTCTCAATTTCAGGTCGTGGTACAGTTGCAACAGGTAGAATCGAAAGAGGAACTGTTAAAGTTGGTGAAGAGATCGAAATCGTTGGTATCAGAGACACTCAAGTAACAACTGTTACAGGTGTTGAGATGTTTAGAAAAGAGATGGAGCAAGGTGAAGCAGGTGATAACTGTGGTATTCTACTTCGTGGTACTAAAAAAGATGATATCGAAAGAGGAATGGTTCTTTGTAAAAAAGGTTCAATTACTCCACACACAAAATTTACAGCAGAAATCTATGTTCTAAGTAAAGAAGAGGGTGGTAGACATACTCCTTTCTTTAATAACTATAGACCACAATTCTATGTAAGAACAACAGATGTTACTGGTTCAATCACACTTCCTGAGGGAACTGAGATGGTTATGCCTGGTGATAATGTTAAAATTACAGTTGAGCTTATCGCTCCAATCGCAATGGAAGATGGTACTCGTTTTGCAATCCGTGAGGGTGGTAGAACTGTTGGTGCTGGTGTTGTTTCATCAATCGAAGCGTAAGTTATAAAAATATCTAAGGGAATTCCCCTTAGATTATGATATAAAGGAATAAACCATGACTGTAAAAGTTGGATTAAAATGTAGTGAAAGTGGTGATATTAATTACACAACTACAAAAAATAGTAGAACAGTTACTGAGAAACTAGAGCTTATGAAGTACTCTCCAAGACTCAAGAAAAGAACACTTCATAAAGAAGTAAAACTTAAATCATAGTTTTTATTTAAACTATGATTTTTTAGGGCAATAGCTCCAACGGTAGAGCGCCGGATTCCAAATCCGATGGCTGGGGGTTCGAATCCCTCTTGCCCTGCCACAAAATTTAGGAAGATAGATGCAAAAATTATTAGATTATATTAGTCACTCAAGAGCGGAATTAACTAAGGTTATTTTTCCAACAAAAGAGCAGATAAGAAATGCTTTTGTATCTGTTTTTATAGTTGTAACAGTAGTTTCACTGTTTTTAGCATTAATTGATGCGATTATGTCATTTTCATTATCGTCTATACTTTAGGGAGTTCTTATGGATCATAAATGGTATGCGATTCAAACTCATGGCGGAAGCGAAATGAGTGTCAAAAGAGCAATAGAAATGATTTTTGAACAGATGGGTATTTCTGAAAAATTAGGAGATATTCTTGTTCCGACTGAAGATGTTATAGAAGTTAAAAAAGGTGAAAAGAAGATTACTGAACGCAGTCTTTATCCAGGATATGTTTTTGCAAATATAGACTTAGATATGGATGCATGGCATAGAATTCAATCTTTGCCAAAAGTAGGTCGTTTTATCGGAGAGTCTAAAAAACCGACACCTTTAAGTGAAAAAGATATCAATCTTATCATAGAAAAAGCAGAGAAAAAAGCACCACCGAAACCAAAAATTTCATTTGAAGTAAACGAAAGCGTCCGTGTTACTGAAGGTCCTTTTACAAACTTTACAGGTGTTGTTGAAGAGTATGATATGGTGCATGGCACATTGAAACTAAATGTTTCAATTTTTGGTAGAAGTACACCAGTTGAGATACTTTATACACAAGTAGAAAAAATTATATAAATTAAGATAGAGGAAATAGAAAATGGCAAAAAAAGTTACGGGTCAGATTAAACTTCAAATCCCTGCTGGTCAAGCAAACCCATCTCCACCAGTTGGACCTGCTCTTGGTCAACAAGGTGTAAACATTATGGAGTTTTGTAAAGCTTTTAATGAAAAATCAAAACCGATGATGGGATATAATATTCCTGTTATTATTACAGTATATGCAGATAGAAGTTTTACTTTTATTACTAAACAACCACCAGCTTCAGATCTTCTTATGAAAGCAGCTGGAATTAAAAAAGGTACTGATAATCCAATTAAAAACAAAGTAGGTACACTTACACGTGCACAACTTATGGAAGTTGTTGAGAAAAAAATTGTAGATTTAAATACAAATGATCCTGAAATGGCTG
>JADGDK010000014.1 GCA_016744895.1 Campylobacterales bacterium
AGCTAGCACCGAGCAAAACAATAGTATCTTTTAACTTTTTAGGAGGAAGTGGCTTAATACCTAAAAAACTCTTTTTCTTTTTTATCACCAGATAAAGCGTTAACAGAAAGGTAAAAACACCATAAATCCTAAGAGGTGAATAAAATCTCAAATTTTTTATTTGAGCTCCTTATGTAAAGTGCTTTATTATAGCAGTTTTTAAACCTTTTAGTAGCCACACAATGTCAACTCGTCTTGACTATAAAACATTTCAATCGACATAAATCTCCTACAAACAATCGCGCTATCCTTATAAAATACACTTCTAAATAAAAGGAGAACAGATGAAAGAAGCCATCATACTACTCAACATGGGTGAACCAAACAATCTAAGCGAAGTAAAAGTATTTTTAAACAATATGTTCAATGATCGTCGTATCATCCAAGCACCATTACTCATACGAAAAGTCATCTCTTTTCTCATCGTAAAGTCATCTCTTTTCTCATCGTAAAGTCACGACTCAAAGAAGCCACTCAAAACTACAAAGAACTTGGAGGAAAGTCTCCTATCGTAGACTATACCAAGTCACTTATCAAAAAACTAGAGAAAAAAACAGGTGTAGAGACAACCTTTGCTATGCGGTATACGCCGCCATTTACCAAAGAGGCACTAGAGAAGATAAAAGATGCAGATAAGATATATGCCATACCACTCTATCCGCACTTCTCTTCTACTACAACACAGTCATCTTTTGACGCACTTTTTGAAGAAGCAGAAAAACTCGGTATAGAAGATAAGATAGTAACAGTTGATAACTATCATCTCAATCCACAGTACAATGAAGCTATCGTAAACAGTATCCAAGAGACACTAGGCGATGAAAATCCTGAAGAGTATGATCTGATATTTAGTGCACATGGACTACCACAAAAGATCATAGACCAAGGTGATCTTTACCAAAAACATATCAAAGAAAATGTAGCCTATGCTAGTCAACTTTTAAAAGAGCAAGGTATCGACTTTGCAAATGTACATCTCGCTTACCAATCACGTGTTGGGCCACTACAGTGGACAAAACCCTACCTCGATGAAAAACTCAAAGAACTAGACAATAAAAAAGTCATTCTATACCCTATCGCTTTTACTGTTGATAACTCAGAGACAGAGTTTGAACTTGATGTAGAGTATAGAGAAGTGGCAGAAGAGTTAGGCTATGAAAGCTATAAAGTAGCCAAAGCACCTAATGATAATCCTGAGTTTATCAATGCTTTAGACAATATATATAGACGTATAAAATACTAAAAAAGCACAATCTAATTGATAAGAAACTATAAGACTTTTCTGTAGACATCAGTAAAACTTAGTTTCTTGGATATATAATTTCAAATATTTATTTTTTGTAAAAAAGTCCCAAATCTGACCCAACTTTTGACTCGCCATCTCATACCTTTTTGCACAAATTATCACACTATAAGGCTTCCAATTAATTCAGTAGCCAAACTATAGAGCTGCAATAGTAAAATGGCATAATCATAAGTAAAAAAAGGATTTATATGTCAATAGCTGATATAAAGAAAATGCCTTTAGTTGAAAAAAGAGCCCAAGATGGTTAAGTAACTATCTTGGGATATATTCATTTTGATGTAAGGTTATTAGCACTTAAGTGCTTTTGACCACTCCTCCATGGTGTCATGAGCCTTTTCACTTGGTGCTTCCATAAATTCTATGATGTATCTGTCTTCAAGTTCACAAATTCCAATAATTCTTGGTCTCACTGCTGCAACTTTCGTATTTGGAATCTCTGGACCAAAACAGAAAATAATGTTTTGCATATCTTTGATCTCAGGTGCGATTGGTCCACCGATATCTGTTGTGTGCTCATAATGGTTGAATATAGCAATATATTTTGCGATAGGATGTGCATCTATCAATATTTTAAAATACGTGATAATCTCCCCAACATTTTGTTGTTTGATCTCATTTTTGTTAAGTTCAAGTGACCATATTGGATATTTGTCTTTAAAAGTAGTCTGTTTCATTATGATTCCCTATAAAAAAATTAAGTATATATTATAACAATAGTTACTTACTTTATGTGTTTCTAAGAGATAGATGAAGATATATCACGCAATGGGAACATCTTAATGAGTTAATAGTTTCATAAAATTTTAAATAAGTGTTCCTTAACTTTTCCTAGGGACTTAGCGAGTTGTTTAACAATCTCCCTCACTGGCAATAGGGTTGGAATCCCCCATAGGGTACCAATTCAACAACTCACAGAAATATGAAATAGTTTGTGTTATCATGCTGAAAAGGAGTTATTAACATGAAAGAGGTCATTAGAGTATATAAAAAGCACCAGCTTACAGTTGATAACTTTGTGATTACATTGCTTAAAAGCTTACCTCAAAACTTTATCGACAATGCAGAGACTATTTTAAAACACAATGCATCTATTCAACTCATGTATGCTGTGGATGAATCATATCGTCAAATTACTCCTACTGTATGTAAAAAAGAGAAAGAATTGACAAGTGTAGATAGTGATAAAAGTCATTATTTTACAAAGCTTTTTCTTGATGAGGAAGGTTTCTATGTCTCCAATCCCTATATCCATTATCGTAATGGTGCAGCAAGTATCTCTGTAGTTAAAAAGGTTGATGATATTTATCAAGTATTTGACTTCAATTTGATTTTACTTTTGGAAGAGTTACAACTGATTAAGTATAACAGTTTGCATGAAAAGTTTAAAAAGGCTGTGTATTTACTTGGTTCTACTATGCTTGCTGTTGTTTCTATTGTGCTTATAGCATATGGTGGTTATAAGTTTGTTAGTATCTTTTTTATTGACAATTTAGATTTTTTTGAAGAAACTTTCAAGTCTATTATTGCTGTGACGTTAGGAATTGCAATTTTTGATTTGGCAAAACAGATTTTTGAACATGAGGTGATTTTTCATTCATTTACCCATGAAGAAGATAGGCAATATAAAGTATTGGGAAAATTTTTGATCTCAATTATCATTGCGCTTTCTATAGAAACATTGATGGTGGTTTTTAAAATAGCATTAGATGATTATACACATATGCTTTCTGCATTTTATCTTTTGATCGGTACGACAGTGATGTTTATCGGATTGGCATATTTTTATAAAACGATTAAACAGAGTGGTTGTAGGGATGAGTGATTAAGTTTACTTAGACTGCTACATCCAACCCAAAAAGTGCTTTAGCCTCTCCATTTTCACTCAATGCAACAGATGTTTTTTGAAGTTGAGCAATAGTAGTGTTGGAACTGTCTTTAAAATCAAAACTTCCCTTTACCGCATCAAGAGATAGTGCGCCGATTCCAGCTTCTTTAAGAGTGATGGTTTTGTCATCTTCAGCTGTTTTAACCCAAAGTTTAAGACTTTTAAATGATGAATCATTTTCATCAATCCATCCATTTTTATCTTCATCTAGTTTTGCAAGTTCTGTAAACCCATCACCAGACTTTGGACCAAAAAGTTCACTACCATCATTGACTTTTCCATCATTGTTTTTATCCAGTGTTAAAAAGCCACTGTTTGTTGATAGATTGGGTATATGCTCTATAGCACCACCTTTGATAAGATCAAAATCAAATCGTCCTTGACCGATCGGCGCATTTCCATCGAGTGAGATGACCAGTGGATCACTGAGGGCATCTCCTGCACGGAACTTTGTACTTTGTGTCAAGCTAAATTCTCTATGAAATTGTACATTAAGTGTAAAATCTATCTCTTTTCCATCTTCTGTACGTACGCTACCTGAGGAGTTGATATCTAATGATTGCTCTTCATGTAGGGAGTATTCATTTGTGATCTCTAGCCCCCATCCAAAACGCTTTTCTCCATTTTCATCTGCGCTTTGCCGTTGTAGTGATGCTGAACCGTCAGAGCGAAAGGATTTCATTGAGATTTTTTTACCTGTGAGTTCTTCTAGTATCGCCACCATGGTACGTAACTTTGGATCGAGGTTTGTCTCTTCAAATTCAGACTCTTTTGGAGGTGCATTGATAGGGGTAGTTTTTTCAAAACGTATGCTCTGAGTTGACGCTTCATTTTTTACATAGTTCATAGAAGAGAAGTTGTTTACAATCGAAGATTCTATTTTCATAACACCCACCTTTTTAGTCTCTATACTACTAAATCGGTTATTCCAATAGATTCTATGTATCTATCTTATCACTACAGCCCTAAAATAGGGCGTTTATTTACTATTTGTAACTTATATAACCGACTTATGAGTCTAAAAGGTGTTCCAATGAACGTTCGATTGTTGGATATTTAAAGCTAAACCCAGCATTTTGTAGTGCTTTTGGATAGATTTCTTTCGAACCTGTTAACACAGATGCCGCTTCTGCATACATAGTCTTCAAAGCAAGTTCAGGGATGGGTAAAATGGTAGGGCGATTGAGTACCTTACCTAATGCTTTTGTAAAAGTGTAGTTGCTTACAGGAGTTGGAGATGAAGCATTGAAAATTCCTGTAAGTCTGTTCTCGATGACAAAATGGTAAATACGCATCAAGTCCTCGATATCGATCCAACTTGTCATCATCTTTCCATCGCCGATGATACCTCCAACACCTAACCGAAATGGAGTGAGCATCTGTGCAAGTGCACCTCCATTTTCCCCTAGTATGACACTAAAGCGTAAAATAGTGGTTGGTTTTTCACAAAGAAGCGCTTCTTTCTCCCAGTTAGTAGTCAGTTGTCCTAGAAAATCATCTGCTATTAATTGACATGACTCATCACATGCGATATCATCAGGATAGATACCGATAGCAGAAGTTGAGATAAAGTGAGAAACTTGACTCTGATTAAGCACTTTTACAAGTTTTTTGGTCGTATCTATACGACTTTTTATAAGTACTTTTTTGTAAGGGGTACTCCACCGTTTTATGATAGGTGCACCAGCTAAATTAATGACTATATCAACATCTTTTAATTTTTTTAAGATCATAGTTTCATCATCATTTCTTTCAATTACGACGATATCTTGAAACTGTTTTTGTAGTGCATTCCCCACAAAGCCGTTTGCTCCAGTAAGTGCTATTTTCATGATTGACTCCTTTACAAATATATTCACATGTTACTCAGAAATGATGTATAAAGTGTGTAGTGTTTATTTATCACTTTTATCTGTATATACTTCTGCTAAAGCTTTTTCTCTTTTTTGTTTCCAAATACTTAATAACGTTTGTTGGTCAATTTTAGAGTTATCTGCGGAAAGTGTGTTAAGTGTTGGATGGACTTTTGTTCCTGATGGTACAAGATCTAATACTCCATTTACTTCACCTATCTTCCCATATTCGTAGTTTTTTGATTGATTGTTGTATTTAATGATATGGTTTTTATTGTCTTGAACCCAATTAAACCACTCATCCCCTTTTACTTTTCCAATAAAAATAGTGCCATCTTTTTGTTTGAATTCTATATCTCCTTTGAATGCAGGAGCTCCAAATGTTAGTGTTGCAATGGCACTAGTTAATAGTATTATTTTTTGCATCTAATTTTTCCTTATTGTATCTCTATATCTGCAAACATAGAAGCACCATTATCTGAAATATTTGTGATACTGATTCCACTACTTCTAGCGTTATATAGATTTGAATTTGGTGTTGTTGTGGGTGTGAAACTATCAACATTTCCTGAAAAATAAAGGTTATGTGTATGCCCTCTATGTTCACCAGTATCTAAACCTACATTGTTTGCCTCTTCAATGTCTACTAGTTTATGTGTTTCATCATTATTATCATATACATTATCATCAATATGTAAAATAGATAAACCCCCTGTAAAAGTATTACCTTTCAATAAAGATAGTCCTCTATCGTAACCATTATTTGTTCGATTTTCAACTAAAAAATATTCACCTGAACGCTGTGTAGTTATCTTATATAGTTGATAGTCTATATAAGAAGTTCCGCGAAATTCTAAAGTTGAACTATTGTTTTCTATGACTATTGGATCAACAAATCCAGACTGCATTTTACTCCATCCCGTCATATGTGTTGGTGTCATACCTGGTGATTCTGTTATAGATTTTTTGCCCCAGTTACCAGCTCCCATAAGACCAAAATTTCCTATACCTTCAGAGACGCCATCAAGGTCAGTATCATAAAGATCTGGTAATCCTAGAGCTGAATGTCCCAACTCATGTGCTATGATACCTATAGTTGCATCAGTACCATGTTGAAAGTGACTCTCACCAAATCTTGAATACCAGCCATCTGTACTGCACTCCATCAGTTTCACGCCATCAAGTGTAGGTGCATTAGTATTGCCTCCATACATACACCAAGCATGTGCCCAAATACCTGGACTTAATCCAGTTGAGCGCTCCCCACCTGCTACTAAAAACATTACTTGGAGTTCATCTCTTGAGATTGCATTATTATGATCAGTGTCATATTGGGCGTAGTTGATATAGCTATTTGTTAATTGTATTGCTTCAACAATTCTATTTGGAAAATCATCAACATCATTGGGGTGATTTTCATTAAGTGATACTGTGATAATTCCATCATTTGTTGTAGCTTGAGTCTCTATAGCTTTTTCAAATTGTAATTTTCCATAAGATATTTCATTGTAGTAGTGGTTTAATTCACCATCACCTGTTCCAAATATTTTTTGACTCCAAACTGAAGCATCACTGTGGAATTTATAATCATTAAATTCTATACGTATAATTACTAATGGTAGTTTATTTGTAACATTTATACTTACACGATCACTTGTAGTTGCATTTTCATTGTCTGTAGCAGTCAATGTAAGCTCATGGATGCCAACTGTTTGGGGTTTGTATTTAAATGTAGGTTGATCAGATAAAATTTTATTAGATTCTCTCCATTCGTATTTTATGATTTCACCATCACTATCAGTTGCATTTCCAGATACCCAAGTTTCATGTCCAACTTTTATTTTTTGATCTTCCCCTGCATTTACTAGTGGAGTATCATTAACTGTTCTAATTAAAATATATACTGTAGCTTCATTAGAGTCAGAGTTTCCATCATTCACTTTATATCTTACTGTATCACTTCCTCTAAAGTTTTCATTAGGGGTGTATGTCAAATTGGGAAAAATACCATTTAAGGTTCCATGTATGGGGTTGGAGGTTACAATCATTGTAAGAGGATCCCCTTCAACATCATCTGCTTCTATAGTAAAAGATACCTCTTGATCTTCATCTGTAACAATATTTTGGTCTAGTAAAATTGGAATATCATTTGTATCGTTTGATGGAAGAATAGTGATTGTCATTGTATCACTATCTGATTCTCCATGAGCATCAGTAACAGTAAAGGTTATATTGTGTTCTCCTTCACTAAAATCATTTTTAGTAAAATCCTTCTTTGTAGATAGTAGGGTTTCACCTTCTTGCCACTTGAAAGATAGCTGGTCATCATCTGCATCATACGCACCACCAGAAAAGTTAATTAAAACTCCATTTTCTCTTGTGAGTTTATTAACTATTTCAGCTTCTGGTTTAGTGTTTGTTACGATCTCTTCAGTAGCTGGGATATCTTGTTTCTTCGTTGGAGTCTGTGTAACTTCTTGTACGATTTTATTTTTAGGTGTCTCATCTACTGCACCTCCACAGGCGGAAAATAAGAAAGTCATTATAATGAATGTAGATAATTTAAATATATATGACAAAAGAAGCTCCTTACTGAATGTAAATGTTGTTAACAATATATCGGTAATTGTGCTATAAACATTACACAGAGTTTTTGTAAAATAGGCTAAAGGAGATATTATGAGAAAAGATGTTTTAATTGTGTTACTGCTGATTTTGAGCGGTATTTTATATCTAAATGGGGAGGGAAGAAAAGTGGAGTTTAAAAAATTAAATGAACAAGAGGCGAGGGTGATTGTCCATAAAGGCACAGAAGCACCATATACCGGAAAGTATGATAAGTTTTATGAAAAAGGTACTTATACGTGTAAAAGATGTGGTACACCACTTTATAATTCATCTGATAAGTTTAGTTCAGGTTGTGGCTGGCCTAGTTTTGATGATGAGATTGAAGGTGCTGTCAAAAGAGTACCTGATGCAGATGGTAGACGTGTAGAGATTGTATGTGCAAATTGTGACGGACATTTAGGACATGTGTTTGAGGGAGAACAGATGACTCCTAAAAATACAAGACATTGTGTAAACTCAATTTCTATGGACTTTGAACCAGCGACTAAAAAAAATAGTAAAAAAGCATATTTTGCAGGTGGATGTTTTTGGGGTGTTGAGTACCATTTTGAGAAAGTTCCAGGTGTCATTGCTGCTGATAGTGGATATATGGGTGGACATAAAGATGATCCAACATACAAAGAGGTTTGTTATACAGATACGGGACATTTGGAAGTTGTTGAAGTGACTTATGATTCTTCAGTTGTAGATTTTGAGACATTAACAAAACTCTTTTTTGAGATCCATGATCCAACACAGGCAAATGGACAAGGCCCGGATATCGGAAGTCAATATCTATCTGCAATTTTTTACAATGACGAAGAAGAAAAAGTCGCAACTGAAAAATTGATATCGATCTTGGAGTCAAAGGGATTAAAAGTGGCTACTAAGCTAATTGATGCTAAAAAACATCCTTTTTATGCGGCTGAGGATTACCATCAAGATTATTATAAAAAGCATAACAAACAACCGTATTGTCATAGTTATACAAAAAGATTTTAGTGGGATAGGGTGGATAAATTCCACCCTATAAAATTTTTAGGATAATTTCTCTTTTATTGCTAAAAGTTGTTTTTTAAATTCTCCTATCTTAGCTTCATTCTCTTCTTTAGAAGCAAGTAATTGATCAAACTCATACTGAAGTTTTTCTCTTAGTGTTGAAACTTTTGTAGTTGCATCTGAGAGTTCATACTCTTTTTTATTAAACAGTGCTCCTAGTGATGAGATCTTTGATGTGAGATCTAAATTTTCTTGATTTAGTGCTTTTTCTTCACGTTTCATTCCTTCCCACATATCACATTTTTGTTGATAGGTATCAGCCAATTCAATTGCATTAGCTTTAAGTGCAGTTTCGTGATTTTCGATTTGTGAAATATCTTCAACGCTTAGAGTAGATTTTAGTTCTTGAACTTCACTATTATAGTTGTTAAAGAGATCTTCTTGTTTTTGGTATTTACTTTTTACGCTCTCACCTTCTAGTTCAAGTGTACGAATATTTGATTCAAGGTCAGAAATCTCATTTTTACGTTTAGTAACTTCAAGGTTTCCTTCATGTAATTTACTACTATAAGTCTCTAGTTCGTTTTCTATTTCACCATTTTTAGATAATATCGCACTTGATTCTGTTTCGTGATGTTTGATTTTCCGTTTCAAATTTTTGATATCAGGTTTAAAGAGTTCTCTTGCTTTAAATTTTGTATAGAGATAGCCAAAAATAAGTCCTGTTCCAAGTGCTAAGCCTAAACAGATTTTCATATCACTTATTAAATCGATTAAAGTACCAGTCATGACTATTTCCCTCCTTTAATATATTGTGCACTTTTACTAAAGAGTTTTTGTATTAAATTTTCAAAGAAACTCTTTTCTTCGTTTTTATTGATGATTTTATCAATAGTATCAAAGTCTATACCTTCTTGTGCATCCATCTTTTCATTGACATAATTAACTGCATATTGGTAATTTAAAGCTTTACGTTTGGTTGACTCTACGTCATTACGAATTTCTGCTCTTTTTGTAGAAAACTCATCTTCAATTGCTTTTATTTTGTCAAGTTCTATATTGATTTCTTGTTCTTTACTAGAGATATTTTTATTTTCATTTGTAGCTTTTGTATTATGAGCTTCTCTTTCAGAAGTAAGATATGATACTTGCTCTCTTAGAGTTTCAATTTCCCCTGTTTTTTGAGCGATATTATCTTCATACTGTACAATTGTATTTTGACTCTCTTGTATTCCTGCTTTTTGTGAATTTAAGATATCAAGCTCACCTGTAACATTTTGAATTTTACCATCCATTCCTTCGAGATCAGCCTCAAGTGCTTTTTGTGAGAGATGAAAGTTTTCTATGTCAGTTTCAAGTTTTTTGCTATGATCTAAGTACTCTTCACTTTGTTTCTGTGCTGAAACAAGTTTATCTTGAGTATTTGTGAGGTGTCTTGTATTGTTCTCATAATTTACAGAATTGATGTGTAATTCTGAAGCCATATGATCATCTTCTGACATAAGGTCATCGATGTTTCTTGAGTATTTGGTTCGTGTTGCAGATCGTCTTATAAACCATCCGATAAGAAATCCGATAAGTAGTGCTGCTATCATTAGCAGAAACATATTTGATACTAGGGCTGACATATTATTCTCCTCTCTTTAAATGTATTTCTACTCGTCTATTGATTTTTTCTCTTGGATCAGCACTGACTGGTTTCTCTTCTCCATAACCAATTGCTTCGATATTTCTGTTAGAGTTATCATTGTCTAAAAGATAATTTTTTACTGAATCTGCTCTTTTTTGACTAAGTAGTTTGTTGTAATAATCATTACCTCCAGCATCAGTATGTCCTTCAACTTTTAGTCCTACCGTACTAGCATCTTTTAATAAAGTGATAACACTATCAAGTACTTTTTTACTTTTTGGCGTAATATTAGAGCTGTCAAATTCAAAATAGATAGGATTTGCTTTGAGCAGTTTGCTAATCTCATTTTGCGTTTCATCAATTGATGGTGTACTTGGTTTTTTAACTTCTTGAATTACGATTTTTGGTGCTACTGATGTAAGATTTTCCATTTTATAAGTTTCTGGATCAAAAGCTGTCAAAAGTCCATTAAGCGTGTTCATCTCTTCTTCATTTTTAAGTTCACCTTCGAGATTAAAAAGTTTACTGTCTATAACAATAGAACCATTTTTAACTTCGTGATCTTTTAAAAATGCAGCAACTTTTAATGCATCTGCCTGCCAAGAAGCTTCTTTTGTATTTTTATCAAAGGAAAGATCCTGCGTACAATCGTCAGCTGGACAATATGTCAAGATAAACTCTTCAAGAGCGTCTGTTTTATCTTGTGAAGCAAGTTTTGCACTAAGCTTAGTTGTATCTTTGACACTATATGAAAACATAGGTTCGTCAAGCTCTACAATGGTTACTGGTTCTGGTTGTTTTACTTCCTCCACAACAATTGCAGGAGCAGGTTCTTCTTCTTTTATGATTGTAGCTGGCTTTGATGCAGCAGGTGTGATAGTTTGCAGTGTTGTGTCATTTTCTGCAATTTGATTATATTTAAGTGACAGTGCAGTTTTATTTTCATTAACACACATAAATGTTAAAAATGCACCTACTAACAGCCCGAGTAGTAGGATGAGTTTACTTCCCATGATAGCTCCTGTTATAAATTAAAGTTATATGAAGAAATTATACATCATATAACCTTTGAGTGTATACCTTTTATTAGACAAACATTAAGAAGAAAAATACGATAAAAATCACCAGATGAACAAAGCCCTCTAGCATATTAGTTTCACCATCGTTAAAGTGGATAATTCCTGCGAGAATTGTAAGTCCTAACATAATTCCTTGTACAGGGGTAATTGCTAAATCTATGTCCATTCCCATGATTTTACCCACAATGAGGATTGCTGGAATAGTCATCAAAACTGTTGCTAAACTTGCACCTACAGCAATGTTAACAACAGTTTGCATGTTGTTATTTGATGCAGCTCTGACAGCTGTTATAAGCTCAGGTGATGCGGAAATAAGTGCGACTGAAAATGCACCAAGAGCTAACGGTAATCCGAGCGTTTCAAGATTGTTTGACATAAAGACTGCAAGTACTTCTGATAAGAGACCGATCATAATAATTGAAAGTATTAATATCCCTGCATGGTAAGCTCCATTAATACTTTCTCTATCTTCTGTATGTACACCGTGTCCAGTACTAGAATTGCCATCGTTGTATTCAAAAAAGTATCGATGTTCGTTGAGTTGAATTCTTGTAAATATTACATAAAGCAAGATAAACATTACAATAGTAAAATTCATATACATATTCATATGTGCATTATCTATAAAATGCGGTAGTACCATAGCAATTCCAATTGAAACTAAGATCATAGACATGTATGAGTTGGTTGAATCAACATTGTATTGTTGCTCTCCATGTTTAATTCCCCCAATAATCGCTGCGATTCCAAGCAAGCCATTGACATCAAGCATAACAGCTGAATAGATTGTATCGCGAGCTAATGTTGGATTTTCTGAATGGGTCATCATGATTACGATGATAAGTATCTCAACAATGACAGCAGCACTTGTGAGGATGAGTGTTCCGTAAGGCTCCCCATATTTGTGTGCTAGTATCTCTGCATGATGTGCTACATTGAGTGCAGAATAGATAATAACAGCAAAGGCAACTATAAAACCGATGATATTACCACTCATAGTATGTGCGATTGTGTGTTCAAGGGGCATTAAAATTGCCAAAGCGATTATTGAAACAAAGAGTGGATACTCTTTAAGAAATTTTTTTAACATTTGTATAACCTTAGAAATATTTGACCAAAGTTTATCAAATATTTCTAAAAGTGTATTACTTTTTGCGTCTTCTTAACCAAAACCATACAATTAAACCACCTATTACAAGTGGTAGAAGCACTTGTACCCATGCTCCGATATTTAAAAGTTTATTTAAAATATCTCCATGCATCTTTTTATCTATCTTTACCCCAGCCATATTAGCAGCATGTGTCATGGCTGAAACTGCAAGATTTCCTTCAGGAATACTTTGATGACAGCTAAGACACATACCTCGACGATCAAGTTTTGCTCTTGTTTCATTATCAAGTGCAGCGGAGAGTTTCCAGTGATTTCCAACGGTCTGTACTTGGGTGCCATTTTCATCTATCATTACAGAGTAGTCATGTTTTAGATTTGCAATGGCAGGAATCTGTTCATCAATTTGTTTAGGGAGGACTTTTTGATCTGCGGTCATTAAATCAGTAATTGTTGTTTTAGTTTGATCTGCAAAATATTTTCCACCATTAATACCATAACCCATAGCTTTTGCACTGGTATGACAGCTCTCACATGGTCGAGGTTTTTTGCTAATAGTATGTGGTTGTACAGGAGACATGGTGATAGAGTTGATACCCTCTTTGCCAGCACCTTCGACATTTGGTATTTTCCAGATATGGTTTTGAAGTAGGGCATTTCCTTTTTTACCGATTACGGTTAGTGTGACTTGACATCCAGGAATCGTAGGAGAAACACGTCCCTCTCCATTTCTACTGAGTGCTGGATCTTCCCATCTTAGATAGGATCTTGTTTCAGTTACTTTTCCATCAACAAGAAAGTTTTTAAGATCATCTATTTCTCCAGTTTTACCATTGACATGGGCTTTAGATGCCGCAAGATAATCTGGATTTTGATTTCCATTTGAGTAGTCTATTTTTACATGGCATCCATAACATTGAGGAGCCCACGTGGCATGACATGTGTAGCACTCTAATTTGTCAGTATGTGCTTTGATTTGATCCATGGCAACCAATCCCTCTTTGGAGATTTTGTCATCCTTTTTGAGCTTTTTAAGTGGGGTGAGTGTGATATCTTTTCCACTTGCTAGATGCATGACAACATGGTTACCTTTTTTGACCGCTTTTGTGAGTGGGTTTCCACGTGCTGAAAGTAAAAAACCATCACCTTTATCTTTAGGAATAGAACCCTGTTTAAGATACTCTGCAAGAGTTTTAGTTGTTCCTCTTGCTTTTCCCGCTTTGGGTTTAGTATCAAATTCATCACTATAGCCTAGTGGTAATTCCCAAGGGTATTTATCTGTAGTACCATGGCAGTCTTGACACTCAATCTCAACAGCGCCTAAGTTTGCTCCTCTAAAAAATCCATCTCCGTGCATGTCATTTGATGTGTGACAGTCTTGACAAAGCATACCTTTGGAGTAGTGTATATCTTCTGTTAGATGTAGATAGCGTTTGGTATGTAGTTTTGGTTGTCCGTTTCCATCTTTGTCAAATGTCGCTTTGTATTCTGTTTCCATAAGCCCTTGATAAGATACACCGATTCGTTTTCCTCTGTTATGACAAGTGGTACAAGTCTCTACTGGAATACCAGAATAGTTTATATCATGTACTTTGACTTTTGTTTTTCTTGAGGATTGGATAGAGTGGATAAGCATATGTCCATCTTCAGTTTTTGAGATACTTTTATCTTTTCCTTCGTATAGTCCAGCATTGGAGTAGGGGATATGACATGAAGCACAACCAAGACCTCGATAATCACCTCTTTTTTTACGACCTTTCCCACTGGTATGACATCGTAAACACTCTTGACGAAGATAAGTATAAACAGAGAGACTAGGATCTTTTTCAATTTCATCAGCGGTTGGTGCAGCTGGAAGCTCTTTAGTCTCTTTTGGAAAACCTTGAGGTTCTAGCTCTGCAAGCTCTTCCATATATTTTTTATAGGTTTCAGTACCTAAACGTTTATGTGGATCAGGAGATTTTCCACCAAAATTTGTGTATGTATGTTCATATCCATCTTTTCCACCAAAACCCCAAAGCGCACCATGTATTTTACCTTGTTCTGTTGCCATGAGATTGTTAAACTGTGCACTGACTTGTTCTTGGTGACACATTCCACATGTGTTTTCATTAATCCATGCACTTGCAGGATAGGGGTAAAACTCTTTAGGCCCTTTATGGCTTTTAAAGTAGCCAATCGTGCCACTATGAGACTTTTCTTTATTTTTTTCTTTTGGATTACCCCCATGACAAACAATACAGTCGTTTCCTTTTGCTCCAGCTTTTTCAGCAACTTTTAAAATTTCTTTCATCATATCAGAGTTTCTGTCTCTGATATCAGCGATGCCAGTGTGACACTCTAGACATGTATTTTGATTTGCAAAAAGTATCGTTATAGATAGAAATAGTAAGATAGAAATAGTTCTCATTTAATTGTGTCTCCTCGCAATTATTTTATAAGTATAGCAAATAATCAAGAAAAGTTTAGTATTAGATTCAAAGTGGGGGGGTGCATAAGTAATATTTATGTAAACGGCGTTATTACGGAGTCTTGTACGTCATCATCTGGTTCAGTATAGTTTTTATAAGAGGATAAAAAATGAGTAAGAAAATAAAGTTATTAGATGTCACCATTCAATGTATAAGATAGTAAAGATTTGGTATAATTTCGGATTATATATATTCTCAAAGGTTTAAAGTCTCATGTTCTTATACGATAAAAATTCACATTTTAATTTAGCAAATCTTGTAACATTTGCCAATATTTCAGCAGGTATTGTAGCTTTATATTTTATTCAACAAGGTAATTTTTTCGCAGCAATTGTTTTAGCATGGATGGCTGGTGCATTTGATATTATTGATGGAAAAATTGCACGAAAATATAACCTCTCATGTGAATTTGGCATCCAAATAGACTCTTTTGCTGATTTTATATCATTTGTAATTATGCCTTCGTTTTTACTCTTTTATGCAATGGAGAAGGGAAATGGATTTGAGACTTTAGTGGCTGGTTTGATATTTATATACTATATTATTAGTGGTTTACGAAGACTTATAGAGTTTAATATCCAAAGTGAAGAGGGTGAAGTTGCTAAATATTTTGTTGGAGTACCGACACCACTTGGGGCAATATTACTTTGGGTGCTTTATCTGATTTACGCGTATGGCGTAATAACCAATTTATATATGATATTACTTATGGTGACTGTGATTGCATATTTGTTAAATTCTAAGGTTAGAATACCACATCCATAATTGATAAAGTGAGAGAAGATGAAAAACATAAGAGATTATATAGAAATTTATAAGTTTGGTAATGAGAAAAATTATAAAGCATTAGAAGAGGGGGATGGATATATTTTTCCTTCTCCTATAAATCCAATTGCAGTTATGCATACCAAAGAAGATGCCAAATTTATTGCTGCTTTAAGCTTTGAAGAGGGACAACCTAGAGGTAATCATTACCATCATAAAAAAATAGAGTATATGACAGTTTTAACTGGAAAATTACATTGTAGTTGTTATCTATTAGAAAATCCAGAGGATGTATTTGAGTTTATTTTAGAGGAAAGAGAACAGGTCAAGATAATGCCTGGATGTGTTCATACTATGACAGCACTTGATGCAGATGCATATGCTATTGAATATTCTCCAATTCGATATAAAATGGATGATGTAGTATTTTTATAGAATCGATTAAATAAACCTTAAAAAACTTACTTAAAATAGTTGAATATATTTAAATTTAAATTATGTTTGTTTCCTTTTTAAAAGGAAGCAAACTAGAGTGATTTCTTTACAAAACCCCTAAAATACTTGACATCATAGTTCAATTTTAGTATAATCCACGTTCAAATTTACGTTATGTGTTGATTTAATCGATATGTGACGAGTTCTTTTAAGGAAAATAATGGAAAAAATTAGACTTAAGCTTAAAGCTTATGACCATAGAGTTTTAGATAGATCTGTAACGGCAATTGTCGATTCAGTGAAGCGAACTGGCGCTGAGATCAGAGGACCAATCCCTCTACCTACAAAGATCAAAAAGTATACTGTACTTAGATCTCCTCATGTTAACAAAGATTCAAGAGAACAATTCGAAATGAGAATGCATGCACGATTAATTGATATCGTATCTGCTACAACTGATACAGTTGATTCACTCATGAAACTTGACCTTGCTCCTGAAGTTAATGTCGAAGTTAGAGCTATGGGTAAATAGGGAGTAGATGATGGAATATATAGTAGAAAAAATCGGAATGTCAAGAACAATTACAGTTCCTAGTGTACCTGTAACACTTGTAAAAGTTCTTGAGGCTAAAGTATGTGAAGTTGACGAGAACAAAACTGCAATCGTTGCTTATGCAAGTGGAAAAAAAGAAAACAAAACAATTTCTGGACAACAAAAGAAATATAGTTTAACTGCAGAGTTTAACAGATTTATTACATTAGATGTAGCAAATGCTGAAGCAGGTGATTTAGATGTTGCTCCACTTAGTGATTCAAATCTTGTAAAATCTACTTTTAGTACTAAAGGTAGAGGTTTTACTGGTGCGATTAAAAGACACGGTTTTGCTGGAGGTCCTGGAGCTCATGGTTCTAGATTTCATAGACGTGTTGGTTCAATTGGTAATGCAGAGTGGCCAGGTCGTGTTCAAAGAGGTAAAAAAATGCCTGGACATTATGGTAATACACAAGTAACAGTTAAAAATGAAATTGTATCATTTGATGCGGATACTGGTGTTTTAGCACTTAAAGGTGCCGTACCAGGAGCAAATGGTGCACTTGGAAAGATAAGGATAGTTAAATGAGTAAAGCATTAGTGCTAGATAGCAAATTTCAACAAACAGGTGAGATTGCATTACCAGAGAGTTTTAGTGAGATTAATTCACATAACTTGTATCTGTATGTAAAATCTTATCAAGCAGCACTTCGTGCAAATACAGCTGTAACTAAAACTAGATCAGATGTTAGTGGTGGTGGTAAAAAACCATTCGCACAAAAAGGTGGAGGACGTGCACGTGCAGGTTCTACAAGAAGTCCTATTTGGGTTGGCGGTGGAGTTGCTCACGGACCTAAAAATAATAGAAATTATTTTCAAAAAGTTAATAAAAAACAAAAAAAGCTTGCACTTCAATTTGCACTAAATGAAAAAGCTGATGCTGGTAAATTACTAGTAGTTGATAGTGTTGTTGTAGAATCAGGTAAAACAAAAGATGCAGCAGCATTTGTAAACTCATTAAATGTAAGAGATGTATTAGTAGTAAAAGACTTAGTAGATGAAAAAACATTTTACGCATTTAGAAATCTTGAAAATGCATACCTTGTTGAAGCTAATGAATTAAATGGTTATACAGCAGCTGCTTTTGAAGCAATTGTGATAGAAAAAAGTGTTTTAGAAGCACTAGTAAAAGAGGACTAAGATGGCAGATATTACAGATATTAAATCGATTCTTTATACAGAGAAAACATTAGGTCTTCAAGAAGATGGTATTGTTGTGATCCAAACAAGCCCAAGAATGACTAAAAATGGTTTAAAAGAGGTTTTAAGAGAATATTTTGGCTTTATCCCACTTAAAGTGAATTCTTTAAGAATGAATGGAAAAGTTAAAAGTTTTAAAGGTATCAAAGGAAAAAGAGATGACTTCAAAAAGTTTTATGTCACGCTTCCTGAAGGTGCAAAAATAGAAAGTTTGGAGGTATAAGATGGCAATTAAATCATATAAACCTTATACACCTAGTCGTAGGTATATGACTGGACTTGATTCAAGTGATATTACCAGTAAGCCTACAGTTCCTGGTCTTCTTAAAAAACTTCCAAGAAGTGCTGGTAGAAATAGTAATGGTAGAATCACTTCTCGTCACAGAGAAGCAGGTGCTAAAAAATCTTATAGAATCATTGATTTTAAAAGAAGAAAATTTGGTATCGAGGGTACAATAGCTACTATCGAATACGATCCGTATAGAAACTGTAGAATCGCACTTGTGAATTATGCTGATGGTGAGAAGAGATATATTATCCAACCTTCAGGAATTAAAGTAGGTGATAAAATTCAAGCAGATGAAAAAGGTCTTGATATCAAACCTGGTAACGCAATGAAGATGAAAAATATTCCTGTTGGAACAATTATTCATAACATTGAAATGAAACCTGGTAAAGGTGCTCAAATTGCTAGATCTGCTGGTGGATATGCACAACTTATGGGTAAAGAAGAGAAATATGTAGTACTTAGATTACCAAGTGGTGAAATGAGACAAATTCTTTCTGAGTGTATGGCTACAATTGGTACTGTTGGTAGTGAAGATTGGGCAAATGTTGTACTTGGTAAAGCTGGAAGAATGAGACATATGGGTAAACGACCTCAAACTCGTGGTTCTGCGATGAACCCAATCGATCACCCTCATGGTGGTGGTGAAGGTAAAACAAATGGTAGTAGACATCCAGTTAGTCCATGGGGTATGCCAACCAAAGGTTATAAAACTAGAAGAAAAAAAGCTAGTGATAAACTTATTATCTCTAGAAAGAAAGGAAGATAGATGGCAAGAAGTCTTAAAAAAGGTCCATTTATTGATGGTCACTTACTTAAAAAAGTTACCAAAGCTAAAGAAGCTGGAGATAAAAAACCTATTAAAACATGGTCAAGAAGAAGTACTATTCTTCCTGATATGATTGGTTTTACTTTTTCAGTTCACAATGGTAGAAACTTTATCCCAGTATATATCACTGAAAATCACATCGGATATAAACTTGGCGAATTTGCACCAACAAGAACATTTAAGGGTCATAAGGGCTCTGTTCAAAAGAAAATAGGTTAAGGGTAGGATATGAGCAAAGCAACATTAAAATTTATCAGACTATCACCTACAAAAGCTAGACTTATAACAAAACAAATTCAAGGAATGAATGCTGAATTAGCACTTGCAAGCCTTGAGTTTATGCCAAATAAAGCTGCTGGAATCATCGCTAAAGTTATTGCATCTGCGTGTGCAAATGGTGATTATGAGCCAGAAGAAGTTACAATTATTTCTGCACGTTCAGATAAAGGTCCAGTTTTAAAGAGATTTAAACCAAGAGCTAGAGGTTCTGCTTCTAGAATTTTAAAACCTACCGCACATATCATGATCGAAGTAGGAACTTCAAGCGATACGCAAAAAGAAGCTCCAAAAACTGAGAAAAAAGTTGAAGCTAAAAAAGAAGCTCCAAAAACAGAAAAGAAAGCTGAGACTAAAGAAGAAGCTCCAAAAGCTGAAACAAAAGTTTCAAAAGATCTTGACTTAAAACAACTTACAGGTGTTGGTCCAGCAATGGTGAAAAAACTCAATGCTGAAGGTATCACTTCTATTGATCAAATTGCAGACATGACAACAGAGCAAATTGCAGAACTTGATGCAAAAATTGGTGTTAAGGGTAAAATCGAAGATACTTGGCAAGCAGAAGCTAAAGAGATATTAAATAATAACAAGAAGGAGTCTTAAAGATGGGTCAAAAAGTTAATCCTATTGGTCTTAGACTGGGTCTTAATAGAAATTGGGACTCTAGATGGTACCCATCTTCTGAGGCTACGGTTACAAACATTGGTGAAGATCACAAAATCAGAACTTTTGTAAAAAAAGAGCTTTACTATGCAGGTGTGAGTCAAATCATTATCGAGAGAACTGCAAAAAAGCTTAGAGTTACTGTTGTATCAGCACGTCCTGGTATTATTATCGGTAAAAAAGGTGCAGATATTGAGAAGCTTAGAGTAAAACTTAATAAGCTTGTTGGTAAAGAAGTAAATGTTAACATTAAAGAAGAGAGAAAACCTCAAGCTTCTGCGCAACTTGCAGCTGAAAATGTTGCAACGCAATTAGAGCGTCGTGTTGCATTTAGAAGAGCAATGAAAAAAGTAATCCAAGGTGCTATGAAAAGTGGTGCTAAAGGTATTAAAATATCAGTTGCTGGTCGTCTTGGTGGTGCTGAGATGGCAAGAACTGAGTGGTATCTAGAAGGTCGTGTTCCACTTCATACACTTCGTGCAAAAATTGATTACGGTTTTGCAGAAGCGCATACTACTTATGGAATTATAGGTGTAAAAGTTTGGATTTTTAAAGGTGAAGTACTTGCAAAAGGAATTCCTGCAGAGAGCAAAGAGCCAAGCAAACCTAGAAATAAAAGAAGAGGTGAATAACGATGTTAATGCCTAAAAGAACGAAATATAGAAAGCAAATGAAGGGAAGAAATAGAGGTAAATCTCATAAGGGTAACTCTATTGCTTTTGGTGAAATTGCACTTAAAGCTACTGAAGCTGGAAGAATTGGTTCTCGTCAAATCGAAGCAGCAAGGATTGCTATGACTAGACATGTAAAAAGAGAAGCAAAATCATGGATAAGAGTATTTCCAGATAAGCCTTTAACAGCAAAACCATTAGAGACAAGAATGGGTAAAGGTAAAGGTGCAGTTGATAGATGGGTTATGAATGTTAAACCTGGAAGAATTATATTTGAAATGGCTGGTGTATCTGATGAGTTAGCGCGTGAAGCATTGACTTTAGCAAAACATAAATTGCCATTCAAGACAAAAATTATAACTCGAGAGAATGAAAATGAAATATACTGATTTAGATGGTAAAGATGCTAATGCATTAAGCGAGTTGCTAAAAGAGAAGAAGTTATTGCTATTCAAGCTTAAAGGTAAGCTTAGAACTATGCAATTAAACAATCCAAATGAAATAAAAGAAGTAAAAAAAGATATAGCAAGAATTCAAACTGCTATAACTGTAGCTTCTACTAGTGAGGCATAAAAATGGCTTTAAAAGAGATAACAGGTAAAGTAGTTAAAAAAACTGGTGATAAAACTGCAACAGTTTTAGTTGAGAGACGTGTAATGCATCCAAGATACCATAAAATCGTAAAAAGATTTCATAAGTATATGATTCATGATGAAAATAATGATGTAAATACAGGAGATACAGTAAAAGCAATTGAATGTAGACCTCTGTCTAAAAACAAATCTTTTACGCTTACAGAAGTTCTTTTAAGAGGAGTTGAGTAATGATTCAAGGTTTTACTAGACTCGCAGTTGCTGATAACAGTGGTGCAAAAGAGATTATGTGTATTAAAGTTCTTGGTGGTTCTAAAAGAAGATATGCAAGTGTTGGTGATATCATCGTTGCATCTGTTAAAAAAGCAGCACCAGACGGAAAAGTTAAAAAAGGTAAAGTTGTAAAAGCAGTTGTTGTTAGAACTAAAAAAGAGATCCAAAGAGAAAATGGTTCACTTATTCGTTTTGACGAAAATGCTGCAGTTATTCTTGATGATAAGAAAGAGCCTATTGGAACTCGTATTTTTGGTCCAATTGGTCGTGAAGTAAGATATGCAGGTTATATGAAAATTGTTTCACTTGCACCGGAGGTTATATAATGGCTGTAAAGTTAAAAATTAAAAAAGGCGATACAGTAAAAATTATCGCTGGAGATGATAAGGGTAAAGAGGCAGAAGTATTAAAAGTTATGCCTAAAACTTCTCAAGTAATTGTTGCTGGTTGTAAAATTGCTAAAAAAGCAACTAAACCAACTGAGCAAAACCCACAAGGTGGATTTTCTGAGATAGAGATGCCTATTAACATTTCAAATGTTCAAAAAGTAGAAGGTTAAGAGATGGCAAGACTTAAAGATAAATATAATAGCGATATAAAACCTGCACTAGTAAGTGAGTTTGATATCAAAAATCCAATGCAAATACCAGGTTTAGAAAAAATCTCTATTAGTGTTGGTGCAGGTGAAGAAGCTAAAGATAGCAAGATTTTACAAAATGTACAAGATACAATTTCTTTAATCGCTGGTCAACACGCAGTTGTTACAAAAGCGAAAAAATCAATTGCTGGTTTTAAACTAAGAGAAGATTTTCCAATTGGTGTTAAAGTCACACTTCGTGGTGAAAACATGTATGCATTTATGGATAAACTTGTTTCTGTTACACTTCCACGTGTGAAGGATTTTAGAGGATTATCTAGAAATGGTTTTGATGGAAGAGGAAACTATAGCTTTGGTTTAGATGAGCAACTTGTTTTCCCTGAGGTTAAATTTGATGATATTATAAAAACACATGGTATGAATATTTCATTTGTAACAAGTACGGATGACGATAAACAGTCATTTAAATTGTTAGAATTGATGGGTATGCCATTTGCAAAGGAACGTGTGTAATGGCTAAGAAATCAATGATAGCGAAAGCTAAAAGAACTCCAAAGTTTTCAAGTAGATCTTATACAAGATGTCAAATTTGTGGTAGACCTCATTCAGTTTTAAGAGATTTTGGAATCTGTAGAATTTGTTTTAGAAAAATGGCTAACGAAGGTAAAATACCTGGCGTTAAAAAATCAAGCTGGTAGGGGAAAAAGATGGTAAATGATTTAGTAGCAGATGCGCTAACAAGAATAAGAAATGCCTCTATGAGAAAGTTAGAAGTGACTAAACTTCTACACTCAAAACTTGTAGAATCAGTAGTGAAAATCTTTCAAGAGAAAGGTTATATCGAAAGTTATAACATTGTTGAAGATGGTCCAAAAAAATTCATTAACGTTGTGCTTAAGTATGATGAGCATGGTAACAAAGTAATTACTGAAGTGAAAATGATCTCTAAACAAGGTCGTCGTGTGTATAAACCAAATTCAGAAATTAAAAAATTTAAAAATGGATATGGAACAATAGTAGTGAGTACATCTAAAGGTGTTCTACCAAATGAGGTAGCACATAAAGAAGGTGTTGGTGGCGAACTTATCTGTAGTATTTGGTAAGCGTCAAATTTTACGGCATTCGAATATATCGTAGACAAGTAAAAGGAAAAAAATGTCAAGAATAGGAAAACAACCTGTTTCAATTCCAGCTGGAATTGAAGTAAATGTTAATGATGGCGTTATCACTTTTAAAAAGGGTAATGTTACAAAAGAGTTGGATACAAAAAATTTTGTTAATGTAAAAGTTGAAAACAATGAAATTGTTTTTACAGCAAAAGGCGATACAAGAGAAGATAGAGCATTCTGGGGTACTTTTAGATCAATTAGCAACAATGTAATTATCGGATTGACAGAGGGTTATGAGAAAAAACTTGAAATCAATGGTGTTGGTTATAAAGCTGCCGTTAAAGGAAATGTTTTAGTATTAAATCTTGGTCATTCACATCCAATTGATTATGAATTCCCAAAAGATGTACAAATTGTAGTTGAGAAAAACCTTGTAACAATTAAAGGTAATGACAAACAAGTTATTGGACAGATTGCAGCTGAGATAAGAAGCTTTAGACCACCTGAGCCATATAAAGGAAAAGGTGTTAAATATCTAGAAGAGCATATTATCAGAAAAGCTGGTAAGACAGCGGCTAAGTAGGGGATGAAATGAGAACAAAATTATTAAAACAAAAAAACGCACTTAAAGCTAGAAGAATTAGAAGAGTAAGAGCAAAAATTTCTGGAACTGTTGAAGTACCAAGAATTGCATTTGTTAAGTCTACTAGATATTTAACTGCTCAAGCTATTGATGATGTAGCTGGAGTTACATTAGCGAGTGTAGATGGTAAAAAAGAGGGTCAAAAAGCAAATAAAGAATCTGCTACAGCAGTTGCAAAAATATTTGCTGAAAACTTAAAAGCTAAAGGTATTGAGAAAGTTGTTCTTGATAGACGTGGCGATAAGTATCATGGCGTAGTAGCGGCTTTTGCCGATGGATTAAGAGATAACGGAATAACACTTTAAGGACAATCATGGAAAACATTAATAGAGAAGACTTTGAAGAAGTTATTGTTAACATCGGAAGAGTTACAAAAGTTGCAAAGGGTGGTAGAAGATTTAGATTTACAGCTCTTGTTATCGTAGGTAATAGAGATGGAATTATAGGTTTTGGTACTGGTAAAGCGAAAGAAGTTCCAAATGCTATTAAAAAAGGTGTTGATGATGCTTTTAAAAATTTAACAAGAGTCAATGTAAAGGGTTCAACTATAGCTCATGACATTGAAGTTAAGTTTAATTCAAGCAGAATTTTGTTAAAACCAGCGTCTGAAGGTACAGGTGTAATTGCAGGTGGTGCTACAAGACCAGTTCTTGAGCTTGCTGGAATCAAAGATATTTTAACAAAATCTTTAGGTTCAAATAACCCTGGAAATCTAGTAAGAGCTACAGTTAAAGCACTTACAATGATCAAACAATAAGGATATTTTATGGGACTTCATAATTTAACGCCAGCTGATGGTTCAACAAAAAACAGAAAAAGAGTAGGTCGTGGTCAAGGTAGTGGTATGGGTAAAACTGCATCACGTGGTGCCAATGGTCAAAAAAGTAGATCTGGTTATAAGATCAAAAGAGGTTTTGAGGGTGGTCAACAGCCGCTTCAAAAAAGACTTCCAAAAGTTGGTTTTAGCTCTCGTGTAGTTAAACCATACGCTATCAGTATTGATAGAGTTAAAAAAATAGCTGAGCTTGATGAGATTACAATGGAATCAATCAAATCAGTTCATAAAATGCAAAATAGTATCAAGAAAGTAAAACTTATCGGTTCTGGAGCAAAAGATCTTGCTTCAAAAATTAAAGATGAGAATGTATCTTATACTGGTATGAGCAATGAGTAAAGATTTAACAAATAAGATATTGATAACACTCGGTTTCTTGTTTGCCTATAGGATTTTGTCCTATGTACCAGTTCCAGGTGTAAATGTTGATGTTATCAAACAGTTTTTTGATAGCAATGCAGGTAATGCACTTGGAATGGTAAATATGTTCAGTGGTGATGCGGTCAGTAGACTTAGTATCATTTCTCTGGGCATCATGCCTTATATTACCGCATCCATTATTATGGAACTTCTAGCTGCAACTTTTCCAACTCTAGCACAAATGAAAAAAGAGCGTGATGGTATGACTAAGTATATGCAAATTATTAGATATGCAACAGTCGCAATTACTTTTTTCCAAGCTATAGGTGTTTCTATGGGACTTCAAAGTCTAGGTAGTGCAGGTAACCCTGCTATTATGATAGAAATGAGTTTATTTATTCCAATAGCTGCATTTTCAATGTTAGCAGGAACTATGATGCTTATGTGGATTGGTGAGCAAATTACGCAACGTGGAATTGGTAATGGTATTTCATTAATTATCTTCGCAGGTATTGTTTCAGGAATTCCTTCTGCAATTGGTGGAACGGTGAACCTTATAAATACAGGTGAGTTAAATTTCTTATCCGTTATTGGAATGTTTGCTGTAATTTTAATTACGATCGGTGTTATTATCTATGTTGAACTTGGTGAGAGAAGGGTTCCTATCTCATATTCAAGAAAAACGATGATGGATAATCAAAATAAAAAGGTTATGAACTATATTCCTATTAAAGTAAATCTATCTGGTGTTATTCCAGCAATTTTTGCTTCTGCTATATTGATGATGCCGGCGACACTTCTTCAAGGAAGTACAAATCCAACGGTTTTGGCAATCTCTGATGCACTAAGCCCTGGTGGATATATGTTTAATATATTGATGTTTTTATTTGTTGTGTTTTTTGCATTCTTTTATGCATCTATTGTATTTAATGCAAAAGATATTTCTGAAAATCTTAAAAAGCAGGGTGGTTTTATCCCCGGGGTTCGTCCTGGAAAAAGTACTGCTGATTTTATCAATGAGGTTGCAGGAAGATTGACAACTAGTGGCGCAATATATCTTGGACTTATCTCTACACTTCCATTTATTATCATAAAGTCTATGGGTATCCCATTTTACTTTGGTGGTGTTGCTGTACTTATTGTTGTTCAAGTAGCTCTTGACACTATGAGAAAAATAGAAGCACAAGTTTATATGAATAAATATGAAACCTTAGGTAATGTTGGACTCTAATTAAATGGCTATATCTATAAAAAAACCCTTAGAAATTGAAAAACTAAGGGTTTCTAACTCTTATGTTGCAAAAACACTTAATCATCTCAAAGCATATGTAAGACCAGGAATGACACTTTCTGAAATTAATGCTATGGGTGAAGATTATATTGCTTCTCTTAATGCACGACCTGCTTTTAAAGGACTGTATGGTTTTCCAGCTGGGGTTTGCACTTCTTTAAATGAAGTTATTATCCATGGTATTCCTAATGAAACAATTGTAAAAGAGGGTGATATATTAGGATTAGATATTGGTGTTGAGAAAGATGGTTGGTATGGTGATGCTGCTATTACCCTTCCAATTGGTAAGATTAGTGAATCGGATGAAAAACTTATAGCATGTTCTTATGATGCACTGTTTCATGCTATAAACATTATTCAATCTGGTATGCGTTTTAAAGAGCTTAGTCTTGAGTTAGAAAATTTCATAAAGAATGCAGGATATATTCCTTTACAAGGATTTTGTGGTCATGGGATTGGACGCAAGCCACATGAAGAGCCAGAAATTCCTAATTATTTAGATGGTAAAAGTCCTAAGCAAGGTCCAAAAATTAAAAATGGAATGGTCTTTTGTTTAGAGCCGATGATCTGTCAAAAAAGTGGCGTTGCTACGATACTTGAAGATAAATGGTCGGTTGTTTCAGAAGATGGATTAAGAGGTAGTCACTACGAACATACAGTTGCAGTGATCAATAATAAAGCCGAAATTCTATCGGTAGAGTAAATTAGTAGGAGATTTAATGGCTAAAGATGATGTCATAGAAATTGATGGTATTGTTGTTGAAGCATTACCAAATGCGACATTTCAAGTAGAACTTGAAAATAAACATAAAGTGTTGTGTCATATAGCAGGAAAGATGCGTATGCATTATATAAAAATCATGTTAGGTGATAAAGTAAAAGTTGAGTTAACGCCTTATAGTCTTGACAAGGGAAGAATTACATTTCGATATAAGTAAATTTTAACCAATGTTAAAGTATAATGCGCGACTCTATTATTTCGAGTGACGGAACTATAAGAAGAATAATTGACAAAAGCCCACTGTTTTTTCAATTATTGGTTTACAATCAACTTCAGTAAACCATTTCGTTCGTTATTTGGTAAGTGGAAATAGATAAAAAACTTAGGAGATTAACGATGAAAGTTAGACCATCAGTTAAGAAAATGTGTGATAATTGTAAAATTATTAAACGAAGAGGTGCAGTAAGAGTAATCTGCGTAAACCCAAAACATAAACAGAGACAAGGATAAGCATGGCTAGGATTTCTGGTGTAGATTTACCAAAAAAGAAAAGAATTGAGTACGGACTTACTTATATTTTTGGAATTGGTCTTAAAAGTTCAAGAGATATTTTGACAAAAGCTGGAATCTCTTTTGATAAGAGAGTACATGAACTTACTGAAGATGATGTAGCAACTATTCGTAAAGTTATTCAAGATGATTATGCTGTTGAAGGTGATCTTAGAAAACAAGTTGCAATGGATATTAAAGCACTTATGGATTTAGGTAGTTATAGAGGGATTAGACATAGACGTGGTCTTCCTGTTCGTGGTCAAAAAACTAAAACAAATGCTAGAACAAGAAAAGGCAGAAAAAAGACTGTCGGCGCGGCATCATAAGGAATAGGTATGGCAAAAAGAAAAGTAACTAGAAAAAAAGTAGTAAAAAAGAATATTGCTAAAGGTATTGTTCATATCGCTGCAACATTTAATAATACAGTTGTAACTGTAACTGATGAAATGGGTAACGTTATCGCATGGAGTAGTGCTGGAAGCCTTGGATTTAAAGGTAGTAAAAAATCAACACCTTATGCTGCACAAGAAGCAGTAGATGCTGCAATGGCAAAAGCTATGGAGCATGGGATTAAAGAAGTTGGTATTAAAGTTCAAGGACCTGGATCTGGTCGTGAAACAGCAGTAAAAAGAGTTGGCGCAATTGAAGGTATTAGAGTTGTTTTCTTTAAAGATGTAACTCCACTTCCACACAATGGTTGTAGACCACCAAAACGAAGAAGAGTGTAGGGGCGGAATATGGCAAGATATAGAGGACCAGTTGAAAAAATTGAAAGAAGATTAGGTGTTAGTCTCGCACTTAAAGGTGAGAGAAGATTAGCAGGTAAAAGTGCTTTAGAAAAAAGACCATATGCTCCTGGGCAACATGGGCAAAGAAGAACAAAAGTTAGTGAATATGGTTTACAACTAAGAGAAAAGCAAAAAGCAAAATTTATGTATGGTGTTAGCGAAAAACAATTTAGAAGATTGTTTAAAGATGCTAATAACATGGAAGGTAATACAGGATCAAACCTTATTACACTTATCGAAAGAAGATTAGATAATGTTGTTTATAGAATGGGATTTGCTTCAACACGTGCATTTGCTAGACAATTAGTAACACATGGTCACCTTTTAGTGGATGGAAAGAAAGTAGATATTCCCTCATATAGAGTAAAACCAGGTCAAAAAGTTGAGATCAGAGAGAAATCTAAGAGTAATCCTCAAATCGTTAGAGCTGGTGAATTAACTGCTCAAACTGGTTTATCTCCATGGATTGATGTTGAGATTGATAAGGGATATGGAATATTCACAAGACTTCCTGAGCGTGAAGAAGTTGTGATTCCAGTAGAAGAGAGATTAATCGTAGAGCTTTACTCTAAATAAACATAAAGGGATCTAAAATGAAAAAGATTAGTACATGTTTGTATATGCCTCATGAGATTGAAATAGAGCAGATAAGTGAAAATAGAGTTAAAATTTTTGCTTATCCTTTTCAATCTGGGTTTGCTATTACTGTAGCACATCCACTTCGTAGGCTTCTTTATGGAAGTTCAGCTGGATTTGCAGTAACTTCATTAAAGATTGATGGTGTAAGCCATGAGTTTGACAGCATTAAAGGTATGCTTGAGGATGTATCTCTATTTATTTTAAATCTTAAAAAAATAAGATTTAAAATTAAAAATGATGCAAAAAGAGTAGAAGTTAATTTTAGTTTTAATGGTCCAAAAGGGATCACTGGAGCTGATCTTGAAAATGATGATGTTGAAGTGGTAACACCTGATGTACATCTTGCAACAATCAATGAAGATGCAGATCTTAATTTTTCTCTTATTGTTGAAAAAGGCATTGGCTATATTCCAAGTGAAGACTTGAGAGATAATGTTCCTGAAGGATATATTGGAATTGATGCATTTTTTACACCGGTAAGAAAAGCGATTTATAATATTGAAAATATGCTGGTTGAAGATGATCCAACATATGAAAAAATTGTATTTGAAATTGAAACAGATGGTCAAATTGCACCTGTTCAAGCATTTAAAGAGTCAATCGAGGCATTAAATGATCAAATTGCAATTTTTGGAAAAGCTATGGATATTGATGTGACTTCTCAAGAAGATGATTTTGATAATTCTGTAGATATGAGAAAATTAGTTCAAAGCGTTAATGAAATGAATTTAAGCGCAAGAAGTTTCAACTGTCTTGATCGTGCAAATATTCGTTATGTTGCTGAGCTATCAATGATGAGTGAATTAGAACTTAAAAGTCTAAAAAATTTAGGTAAAAAGTCTTTTGAAGAGATCACAAATAAACTTGAATCTATTGGTTTTCCAGTAGGTAGTGAGTTTAGTGAAGATTTCCTAAAAGCATTAAATAAAAATATACAAGAGTTAAAAGCTCAAGTAGAAGAGGAATAAGATGAGACATAAGCATGGATATAGAAAGCTAGGAAGAACTTCATCTCATAGAAAAGCCCTTTTTAAAAATATGTCAATTGCATTGATTAAAAGTGGAAAAATTGAGACTACACTTCCAAAAGCTAAAGAGCTAAGAAGTTATTTTGAAAAATTGATTACAAAAGCAAGAGTAGGTGATTTTAATACACATCGTGAAATTTTTTCATATCTTCAAGATAAAGAGTGTACAAAAAAATTAATCGAAGAGATTGCACCAAATTATAAAGATAGAAATGGTGGATATACTAGAATTATTAGAACAAGAACTAGACGTGGTGATGCTGCGGATATGGCTTTTATCGAACTAGTATAATTTGAGAGAGAAGGATTTAAGTTCTTCTCTCGACTTATATTACGTCTTCTTACGCACCGTGCGTACTTAAATTCCCAAATCACTTCTATTTTATCCTTAACCTCAAATTATAACCGATTTTAATCCTCACATTTAATCTTTTATGATACAATCTTTGGTAATTAAACATATAGGGGTATATATGATTCCATTTTCAGATGAAGAACTTTTACCAGTTGTTGAAAAATCTTTAGAAAAAGTAAAACCAATGTTAGAGCTTGATGGTGGTGGAATGAAACTACTTGATGTTAAATCTGGTAAAGTATTTGTTCAGCTTCAAGGTGCGTGTGTAGGTTGTGGATCAAGTAATCAAACAATTAAATATGGGATAGAAAGACAGCTTAGAATGGATATACATCCAGAAATTGAAGTTATCAATATCGCAGTTGGTATGGAAGATATGATTGAGCAGATTGCGAGCGGTGGGTAAGTTTTGATAAAGTATAAAGAGTTAGCAAATAATAGCTTTTTTAAACGAGAGTATAAGAAGGCACTTTTTAATTATGCATTAGCACTTAAAGATGCTCCAGAGGATAAAGAGTCTCGTATAGGTGCACTTTTATCTGATATGGCAGATGAAAGAGAAGATGAAGCAGTTGCACTTTTTGAGTATTATGAAACTACAAAGAGTTTGGGTCAAGATAGTGCAGATGAGATGATAGAGCAAATTATCAATGGTGTAGATCTAAATAGTGACTATCTTACTCAGTTGCTTGATGGTTTAGAAGAACATATTATCACTATGGAAGATGGAATTGAGTATAAAGATTTTCTGCATCTTGCTCAAAATGAAGAAAGTTTTAAAAAGACACTTGAAGATATTATGTTTAGTACTAAGATCATTATCCATAAAAAAGAGGATTTTATTGATTTTGTAAATCTTTTATTGGAAAATGGATATAGGGAATTAGCACTTAATTATGTTGAAAACGCTTTAGCGTATTATCCTACAGAGCTTTTTTTTCAAAAAAAACTTAAACAATTGGGGCAAATTGAGCATTGAAATTTCCAGTTGAAAATAAAGAGTTTCAGTTTATCACTGATAACTCGTCAGAGTGTAATGCACAAACAGCTTTTTTATTAACCAAACAGAATAGTGATTTTTTACAAAATGCTAAAGATAATTATGCAAATTGCATCCTAAGTGTTGAAGCATTAAAAGAGATTTATGAGATATCAGATATCAGAATTATAGGTATTACAGGCACCAATGGTAAAACTACTACGGCTGCTGCGATTTATTCATTGCTTTTAGACTTAGATCAAAAAGTTGCTTTTCAAGGGACGCGTGGACTTTATGTCAATGAAGAACGTAGAGAAGAGAAGACACATACAACTCCACCGATTTTAAAAACGTTATATAATCTGTATTTGGCAAAAAAAGAAGATTGTGAATATTTTATTATGGAAGTGAGCTCTCATTCTATTGTCCAAGAGCGTATTGAGGGATTAGAGTTTGCATTAAAAGTGTTTACAAATATCACTCAAGATCATTTAGATTTTCATAAAACTTTTGAAAATTACCTCCATGTTAAGAGCTCTTTTTTCTCTAATGAGGGGTTAAAACTTATTAATAAAGATGCTAAGAAAATAAATTTTAATTCTAAAAATTGTTACACTTATGCGTTAGAAGTTCCAGCATCGTTTAATATTTTAGCATATTCAATGAATGATGGTTTAACCGCGGCAATTAAACATTTTGATGTTCAAGAGCCATTTCATACTCCTATGCATGGTTTTTTTAACCTTTATAATATTACAGCAGCAATAGCATCTGTAAAATTACTTACAGACTTTTCATTGGCAGAGATTTGTCAAGTATGTGAGAATTTTGCAGGAGTGAGTGGGCGAATGGAAGTGGTAAGTGATAGACCGTTAGTTATTGTTGATTTTGCACATACTCCTGATGGCATGGATAAAGTACTTGATTCATTAAAAGATAAAGAAATTTCAGTTGTTTTTGGTGCTGGTGGTGATAGAGATGCTACAAAAAGAGTTCAAATGGGTCGAGTAGCTAATCGATATGCAAAGAAGATTTATCTTACAAATGATAACCCCAGAAGTGAAGAGCCACTAACAATTTTAGAAGAGATCGATAACGGTATCACAGATAAAAGTAAAGTGACTATTTTACCAGATCGAAAAGAGGCTATAGAAGTTGCTATAGATGAGTTAGTAGAGGGAGAAGTATTGCTTATTTTAGGTAAAGGTGATGAAGAGTATCAAGAAATTGGGAGTAAAAAACTCCCATTTGATGATAGAGTCGTAACAAAAGCAATTTTGAAAGAAAAATTTAATCATTAATTGATTAAAATAGATATATTACGCAACTAAAAGAGGTAAAACATGGTTTATTCATGGGTTACATTTGCGTTAGCGTAGCAAAAAGAGATAAATTTCTTTTTATAATTAAAAAATAGTCAGGGGATAATATGGGGATACCACAACCAGCGTTTTATATATTTAAATGTGAGCAGTCAGCACCTCCAGGGATGCCAAAACCAAGCTGTGTGAGAGAAGATACAAAAGATTTGTTTCAACACTTAGGAATGGCTTTAATGGAAAAAGGTTTGATCGCTACAGTTCAACCAGTCAGAACAGCATGTTTAAACAGGTGTCAACAAGGTCCAGTGATGTTAGTTGAACCTGGACATTATATGTATGTAGAACTTACAAAAGAAAAGATTACAAGAATTATAGATGAACATATCATTGGTGAAAAACCAGTAGAAGAGTATTTAATAGCTGATGAGTATTGGGATGAAGCACTTCAACCTATGGAAGCTATGAAACTGGCAGGAAGATAAGGAATAGACATGACAATCGATATGCTTTATAGCAAACTTCACCGAGCTTCAGTTACTGACGCAAATTTAAACTACGTTGGTTCTATTACGATAGACCGTGAGTTAATGGATGCAGCAAAGCTAAGAGTTGGGCAAAAAGTTGAGATTGTTAATGTTAATAACGGGGAGCGTTTTGCAACCTATGTTATTGAGGGTGAGAGAGGTAGCAAAGATATGTGCCTTAATGGAGCGGCTGCAAGAAAAGCAGAGATTGGTGATATTATCATCGTTATTGCATATGCCAATATGACGCTTGAAGAGGCAGAAAGTTTTAAACCTCATATTGTGTTACTAAATAGTGAAAATGAGATAACAGGGATCAAAGATTATGTTTGAAAATATGGACTTTAGTAAAATGGGTGAAATGCTTCAGCAGGCTCAAGAGAGTGCACAAAAGATGCAAGAAGAGAGTGCTAAAAAAGAGTTTACCTCAAAAAGTGGCGGTGGCATGATCAAAGTTACTGGAAATGGTAGTGGAGAAATAATTGATATTGATATTGATAATTCACTTTTGGAAGATAGAGAGTCACTACAGATCTTACTCATAAGTGCAGTTAATGATGTTAATAAAATGATTGAAGAAGATAGAAAACTTTCTGCAACTTCTATGTTAGGCGGTCTTGGTGCCTTCACAGGGAAATAATCTACTTCAAGAATTTGAACATTTTTTACAATCACATCTACCAGATGCACCAAGTTTTCATCCAACATACAATTTAGCTTTAAAAGAGATGTTTATCGCAGGTGGTAAACGATTTCGTCCATTGATGCTTTTGGAAGTGGTTGAATCGTATGAGCCTCAACTGGTTCAAAATGCATTTTGGGTTGCAGCTGCAATTGAGATGCTTCATACTTATTCACTCATTCATGATGATTTACCTACTTTTGACGATTCTAAACTTCGACGAGGACATCCAACACTTCACACAACTTACGACGAAGTTACGGCCACTTTAATTGGAGATGCATTAAATTCACATAGTTTTTTAATGATTACAAATGCTCCTTTGGTAGATAAAGTAAAAATAATTTTGATCAAAGAACTTTCTCAAAATGGTGGAACAGATGGAATGGTTTTAGGACAAGCAATAGATTGTTATTTTGAAGATAAAAAACTTACTATTGATGAATTAACATTTTTACATATTCATAAAACTGCAAAGCTTATAGCAGCAAGTATGAAAATGGGTGCAATTATTGTTGGACTTGAGAAAAAGACAGAAGATTTACTTTATGATATTGGCTTGAATATTGGTCTTTTATTTCAAGTGCAAGATGATATTATCGATGCAACATTTACAAGTGATGAAGCGGGTAAACCAACAAATAATGATAATAGTAAAAATTCATTTACAAACCTTTTGGGTGTAGATGGAGCAGAAAGTGAAAAACAGAAATTAATCTCAAAAATAGAAACACAAATTGATCAACTAGGTCCAGTGTTGAAAAAAAGATTACTCACAAGCATAAATATATATTTTAAATAAGGGAAAAAAATGTCACAAAAACAGATGTTGACAAACATGGCAAATACAGTTAGATTTTTAAGTGCAGATATGGTGCAAAAAGCAAATAGTGGACACCCAGGCGTAGCAATGGGGCTTGCAGATATTGTTACTGTATTATCTCTTCATTTAAATCATAATCCTAAAAACCCTAAATGGTTAAATCGTGATAGATTGGTTTTTAGTGGCGGTCATGCGAGTTCTATGATCTATTCTCTACTTCATCTTTGGGGTTATGATATGAGTTTGGATGATTTAAAAGACTTTAGACAATTTGGAAGTAAAACTCCTGGTCATCCAGAATATCATGATGTGCCTGGTATTGAAGTGACTACTGGACCTTTAGGACAGGGTGTTGCAAATGCTGTTGGGTTTGCAATGAGTGCTAAATATGCAGAAAAATTACTTAACAGTGAGACTGCAAAAGTTATAGATCATAAAGTTTATTGTTTGTGTGGTGATGGAGATCTTGAAGAGGGAATTAGTTATGAAGCATGTTCTCTTGCTGGACATCAGAGTCTTGATAATTTAGTCATGATTTATGACTCGAATAAGATTACAATTGAGGGTAATACAGATATCGCTTGGAGTGAAAATGTAAAAGCTAGATTTGAAGCGCAGGGTTGGAAGGTTTTCAGAATAGATGGTCATGATTATTCTGAAATTGATCAAGTTCTTTCAGAGATCAAAACGGAACAGAATAAACCTTGTCTTGTGATTGCTGAAACAACAATTGCTAAAGGTGCAGATAAAATGGAAGGAAGTCATCATTCTCATGGTGCTCCATTAGGTGTTGATGAAATAAGAAATGCTAAGCAAAAAGCTGGTTTTGATCCTGATAAAGATTTTTATATCAGTAATGACGTGAAAACAGCTTTTAGTGAAGCAGTAGTAAAAGGTGATGAAAATGAAAGAGCTTGGAAAAAGCTTCTTATGGATACACCATTAGTAGAGCAAAATGCAACTTTAGATCTTTTACTCAACCCAGATTATTCAAGAATCCAGTGGCCTTCATTTGAAGAGGGTGTAGGCTATGCTACAAGAGATAGTAATGGACAAATCTTAAATGCTATTTCAAAAGCGATACCTGGATTTATCGGTGGAAGTGCAGATCTTTCTCCTTCAAATAAAACAGAGTTAAAGGGCATGGGTGATTTTCCAAATGGTAAAAATATTTATTTTGGAATTAGAGAACATGCGATGGGTGCTATTGCAAATGCAATGAGCCTTTATGGTCTTTTTATCCCATTTTCTGCAACATTTTTTGTGTTCAGTGATTATATGAAACCTGCTGTGAGGTTGGCAGCACTTATGAGTCTTAAAAATTATTTTGTTTGGACTCATGATAGTATAGGTGTGGGAGAAGATGGTCCTACGCATCAACCAATTGAGCATTTAAGTCAATTTAGAGCATTACCAAATTTTTATGTTTTTCGTCCAGCTGATGCAAGTGAAAATATTGCATGTTGGAAAAAAGCATTAGAGCTAGAGGCACCGTCTGGATTTGTACTAAGTCGTCAAAAATTAAAAACACTGAAATCAAAAGTAGATGTTGGTGATGCGAGCCGCGGTGGATACATGATTAAAAAAAGAGAGGGTGCAACTGTTACTATCATGGCAACTGGTAGTGAAGTGATGCCTTCCCTTCAAGCAGCATGCCATTTAGAACTCGCTGGGATAAAAGCAAATATTGTTTCAGTTCCATGTTTTGACCTTTTCAATGAACAAGATAAAAGCTATAAAGAACAAGTTGTTGACTCTAGTACAAAAGTTTTAGCTGTTGAAGCTGGAAGTGGTGTAGAGTGGTATCGTTATGCAGATGAAGTTTTAGGAATGAACTCATTTGGAGCCAGTGGAGATGCAAATAAATTATTTGAGCACTTTGGTTTTACAATCAAGGGAATTAAAAAAGCTGTTTTTGAGATGGTTGGTGAAGATTATAAAGAAACAGAAATTAATGAGTGTAAGATATAATTGAGTTAGAGAGTGGTGCTTAAAGCACTACCCTCTAAATTTTTATGCTTCGTCAGAAGGCGTTTCAACATTTTCTAAGTCACACTCTTTTACCCAGTTTTTATCAATCATCAATCTAACATCATCAAGTGTTAAACTTGGCACTCTCATCTCGAGTCTTACAGTCTCTTTGTCAAGATCATTTCGTTTGTTTTCTTCGATGTTGTCTTTATCCATGTAGTTGAGACCTCTTTTATCTCTAGGAACTCTTACAAATGAACCAAGGTCAAGTGCGCGAACTAATTCATCTTGACTAAGAATAGTCTCTTCCATCTTCTCACCATGCCTAGCTCCAATAACTTCAATAGTTCTATTTTTTGCATTATAAACTTCAAAAAGACACTCTGCAAGGTTTTGTAGTGTTGTTCTTCTTGCTTTATACACAAAAAGATCTCCACTTTCACCATTTTCCATAGCAAAAAGTGCAAGCTCAACTGCTTCATCAACCGTCATAATAGATCTTTTCATCTCAGGGTGTGTCAGTGTGATTGGGTTACCCTCTTTAATCTGCTTTGTAAAGATGTTAACTGCTGATCCACGTGTAGCAAATACATTTGAGTATCTAATATATTTTAATGTTGTTGTTGTATTCTCTTCTTCATCTAATTGTCTAGCTCTATTAATAATGGTTTTTTCCATAAGTGCTTTTGAAAGTCCCATAGCGTTAATAGGGTAAACTGCTTTACCTGTACTTAAACAGATCACATCTGATA
>JADGDK010000150.1 GCA_016744895.1 Campylobacterales bacterium
AATCCAGAACATGAATGAAAGCTTAAAAATATTTGCAAATGATCTTAAAAACTCTTTTAAAGATTTAGTACCTATAATTATCGTTGTTGCATTTTTTCAAATTGCAATCATACAAAAAATGCCTGCAAATCTTACCTCAATTATCATCGGACTCACTATAGTAGCTGTTGGCTTAGCACTTTTTATCAGAGGCTTAGAACTTGGGATCTTTCCTATCGGAGAAAATTTAGCAACTGATTTTGCAAAAAAAGGTTCTGTATTTTGGCTTCTTTTATTTGCTTTTACAATCGGATTTGCCACTACCGTAGCCGAACCTGCACTTATTGCTATTGCTGATAAAGCAGCTTCAATAAGTGATGGTAAAGTAGATGCATTCTTTTTACGCATGACCGTGGCACTATCAGTTGGTTTTGCAATTGCATTAGGAACACTAAGAATCCTACTTGGTCACCCTATTCAATATTACATTGTAGGTGGATATATCTTAGTTGTTGTAGTTACTTTTTTTGCACCAAAAGAGATCATTGGACTTGCTTATGATAGTGGTGGAGTGACAACTTCTACTGTTACTGTACCCTTAGTAGCTGCTTTAGGCATTGGATTGGCTTCAAGTATCAAAGGAAGAAACCCTGTTATAGATGGATTTGGACTTATTGCTTTTGCATCACTCACCCCTATGATATTTGTACAAATTTATGGCATTATTGTCTATGCAATGGCAAGTAGTAGTACTACAGAAATTGTAACTGTAATGGATGCAACTAGTGCAACAGCATCTGTATATAAATTTGATATTGTTCAAGCACTACTTGATTTAATTGGTGTTGTCAAAGATGTTGCACCAATTCTTTTAGTCATCTTCTTTTTCCAATATATGATTATTAAAAAGCCAGTTGCGCATCTTAAAAAAACGATTACTGGTATTATTATGGTGATCCTTGGATTATACGCTTTTATCATTGGTCTTGAAATGGGGCTTTTCCCAATCGGTGAAACTATTGCATTTCAACTCACATCAATGGGGAATAACTTACTCATTTATCTTTTTGCTTTTTTAATAGGTTTTTCTACCACTATGGCTGAGCCTTCTCTTTTAGCAATTGCGATCAAAGCAGAAGAAATTAGCGAGGGAAGCATTAACCAAACATATCTTAGAATTGCAGTGGCATTTGGTGTAGCTATAGGAATTGGACTTGGAGCTTATCGTATCGTAGCTGGTGATCCTATACACTACTATATCGTGGCTGGATATATTATAGTTATAATTATGACACAATTTGCACCACAATACATTATTCCTATCGCTTATGATAGTGGTGGAGTGACAACTTCAACAGTTACAGTACCACTAGTAGCTGCTTTAGGACTGGGTTTGGCTGAAAATATAGATGGAAGAAATCCATTGATAGATGGCTTTGGGCTGATCGCATTTGCCTCACTATTTCCAATGATCACAGTTATGGGATATGGCATACACGCAGGTATTAATCAAAAGAAAAATGAGAAAACACAAAAGGAGCATTCATGAAATTTGTCGCACTCTTTGCAGTCATTCCTGATAAGGATGAAGAGAAAGCCATAGAAGTTGCAAAAAAGGCAGGTGCAGGCGCTACAACTATCATACATGGTAAAAATATTGGACTTACAGAGAAGAAAGTATTTTTTGGATTGACTTTAGAGGAGAATGTATCAATATTAGTATTTATCCTTCCACGAAGACTTTCTATGAAAATTATGAAAGCATTAAGAATTGAATTTGACCTTGATAGCCATGAGAACAGCTCTTTAGCATTTACTATGCCCTTAGGTCATGTAGCAGGTCTCAATAATGACGAATTACATAAATTTGAACAAGATATAAAAAATATACTTTAGGAGAAAAATATGGAACCACTAGTCGAACAAATAATGACCCCAAAATCAAAACTTATAACTGTCTCGCAACTTGCAACTATCAGAGAAGTTATCGCAAAAATGAAAGAGGGTAAAGTACGTTCAGTTATCGTAGAAAAAAATAGTCCTGGCGGAGCATATGGTCTTTTAACCTTTAAAAATATTTTACAGTCTATTGTTGCAGAAGATGGAGATATCGATCTTTTAAATGCCTATGACATTATGTCTGCACCTGCTTTTTCTGTCTCTAGAAAATTAGATGTAAAATACGCAGCTAGAATGATGGTAAATAGTAGTATCAAAAGATTACTTGTTATAGATGACAATGAACTTTATGGGATATTGACTATGACAGATATCATTGAAGTCCTTATGGATTCAGTAGAAAATCACTAAGGCTAAATACAACTCCTAATCAATTTCTCACTTTCATAATTTATGCTATGAAAGTGAGAATATTGTAACTTCTTATTCCATCCCTTTTATCTTAAAAGACCTCCGATGAAGTTCACAATAGCCGTATTCTTTTATCAATGTTCGATGAAGAGCAGTACCATATCCTTTATGCTTTTCAAACTGATACAGTGGAAAATTTAAAGCTTGCTCTACAATATATCTATCTCGACTCACTTTTGCTAAAATACTTGCAGCACTAACCTCATCTATCTTATCATCAGCTTTGATGATAGCCTCAATACCTTCCACTCCAAATGTGGTATTTCCATCCATAATCGTATGTTCGGGATTAAGAGTATTTATGATTTGGATTATAGAGTTTTTAATTGCAACTGAGAGTCCAACCTCATCAATAGTTTTATTGTCTGTAAAAACAATTTCATATTTTGCATTTTTAATAATTTTTTCAAATAAAATTTCTCGTTTTTTTTCAGTAAGTTTTTTTGAATCTCTTAATCCCTCTACATTATTTTCAAATATTACACCAGCTACAACTAAAGGTCCAGCCAAACATCCCCTACCTGCTTCATCAATTCCACATATTGTCACTTTTTGTTTCCTTTTTACTCATATATTTAATTTATCATAGCAAATGATACTTCAGTATTTATCAAAATTTTTAAAAGTCGATTGTTAGAGAAATCAAAGGAGATGATTATGAATAAAATTATAAGTTTAGTATTGGCACTATTTTTAATTGGTTGTGGCGGTGGAGGTGCTCCAGAGTCGACAGCAAATGTGACAACAGAAGAAAAAGGTAATGTACAACAAACAGAACAAGAAAACACTGTTTATACCGCTGATAAAAATGGTAAAATAACAACCATAGCACTTTCTGGGACTTCTGAAGATATTGCAGTATCTAAAGATGCACTATTTGTGGCTAAAGGAGAAGATGGAATAGATATTGTCAAAATTGGCTATAACGATACAATCTCTTCTGAACTTATTACAGCTATTGATGGAATTAACGCTAGAAGTATTAGTTTGTCAGAAGATGGTACTAAAATTCATGTTCTTAATGAAGAGGGATATGTCAATATAATTAATATTACAAATCTTTCAAACCCAATTAAAGAACGTGTCACAACCCAACAAGAGATTCAAAAATTTAGACTTACTAAAGATGGCAATTATAAATATTTACCTCAAGGCGAAAAAGGTTTAGAGATATATGATATATCAAACCCTGCCACTCCTGAACTTATTAAAACTTTTAACAAATCAAATGTCTATGATCTTGTTTTAGTAGATAAAGATACTAAAGCACTTATTGCAGCTGGGACAACGGGAATTAACCTTCTTGATATCACAACTCCAACACAACCAAACATGACAGTAAATTTTTCAATTCAAGGTGGTACAAAAGGACTTTCTCTAAATGAAGAGCAAGGTCTTCTTTTTGTAGCAAATGGAGATAAAGGTGTTTTGGTCTATCACCTTAACAGTGTATTAGATAAAATCTCACAGTGAAGTAGCAAAACTCCAAAATGGTATCATTTCAAAAGTGATACCATCTATTTCATACACTTTTTCAACTTCCATCGTTACAACTTGAACACTCTGAACTTTCAACACCGTCAAGTGTTTATTTAATCGCTCTAACTTACTCTCAATTAAATTTGATGGTAAAAAGGGAATCGATAAAATTACCTTCTGTTCAGCTGGAAGATAAAAATCAAATGCATCTGTATAATAAAGCATTTTACCCCGTTTTAAAAGCTCTAAAAAGACAATATTTTCAAATCGTTTAATAAAATCTTTTTCAAAACTAAGCACACTACGCAGTGCAAAATCAATTAAATACAGTTTTTTAGGACTTCGTTTATGTCCAAATTTCTCGATCAAAAAAAGTACATTCTCATCTTGAAGTTTTTTGGTGTAAGCATAAAATGTATCTTTGGATATTTTCATTCGACTTTTAAGCGCTACAAACAGTGTGTGAATAGATACAATACCACCTTGGTTAGATGAGAGAAGTTGAAGTATTGACATTTGCAATTGGTCTTTTGCAAAAATATGCAGGAAATTTTGATACACTTTTACAAAATCACCCTTTTGGTGCCCAAATATTGCAGGAAATGTTCCACTGATAGCATAAGAGCTAAAAATTGCCTCAAGATTTAAATCTCTTTTATCAAAAGAAATGAACTCTTCAAAATCAAGAGGATAAAGTGTTTGGATTGTAAATCCATCTAAGCTTTGTTTTTGACAAGTCGTAATTATAATCTCTTCACATTCTGGAAGTTCAAAACTAAAATCAAAATGTTCTAAAACTAAAAGCCTAATATGGTATTTTTTTAAAAAAACTGAAAGATCTTTGTGAATATCTTTATCTCGAATCCTAAAATCATTAAAATCAATATAGAGAAAACTACCCTTAGATAAACTAGAGAGATAATCATAGATCATTGTACTTTTTCCAGCCCCTCTTGGACCTAAAAGCACTACCTTTTTAGCTTCTAGTGAAAGTTTTCGTACATGATATGTTACTTTTTTAAACTCTCTTGTATAGAGTATCTCTAATATATCCATCTTTAATTATCTTTATATAGTTATTTTAGTATAATCGGCGACTTTAATTACCGTAGTAATTATACTATATTTAGGGGAAAACTTGATTAATTTAAATAACTATAAAGTTGCCAATATAAAAAATGACCTGCTTTCAGGCATGGTTGTTGCTGTAGCTTTGGTTCCTGAGGCGATTGCATTTAGTTTTATCG
>JADGDK010000151.1 GCA_016744895.1 Campylobacterales bacterium
TCGATAAGCTTTGGGTGGAATGCTTGAAGGGAGAGTTTATGCAGTGTAGGTGCACGATTTAACATGATTGGATAACCGTCAACTACCTCTTGTAAACATTCCCAAACTTCATTGGTTCGCTCTTCAATCATTCGTTTTGCTTGTTTGATTGTAGTTGCATAACCTTTATCTTCAAGTTTCGCTAAAAGATGTGGTTTAAAAAGCTCTAGTGCCATACCTTTAGGAAGTCCACATTGATCCATTCTAAGATCTGGTCCAACAACGATAACAGAACGACCAGAAAAGTCAACTCTTTTACCAAGTAAGTTTTGTCTAAAACGTCCCTGTTTACCTTTAATAACCTCACTAAGTGATTTTAATGGTCTTTTATTGGCACCTTTTACTGCATTTGCACGACGACCATTATCAAATAGTGCATCAACTGCTTCTTGCAACATTCTTTTTTCATTTCTAATGATAATTTCTGGAGCTTCAAGATCTACAAGTCTTTTCAGTCTTGAGTTTCTGTTAATTACTCTTCTATAAAGATCATTTACATCACTAACTGCAAATTTACCACCATCTAATGCTACAAGCGGTCTAAGATCAGGCGGTAGTACAGGAAGCATAGTTATCATCATCCATTCTGGACGATTTCCAGAATTTACAAAAGATTCTACAACTTTAAGTCTTTTAACAAGTGCTTTTTTCTTAGTTTCAGAATTCGTATTTTCCATATCTTCTTTGAGTTGAGTAAGTGTATCAATTAGATCAAAATCTTCTAAAAGATCTCGAATCGCTTCACCACCCATCTCAGCAACAAAACCTGTACCCTCTTCTATTCCTTCATAACGCTGAAGAAGAGATTGGTATTGATCATCATTTAAGATATCAAATTTTCCTACTGGCTTTGTATTCTCATGATCATAATGTGCATCACCTGGATTTTTTACAATATATGCTTCATAATATAATACACGTTCCAAATCTTTCATCTTCACACCAAGAAGTGTACCAATACGACTTGGAAGTGAATTTACATACCAGATATGTGCAACAGGTGTCACAAGCTCGATATGACCCATTCTTGATCTTCTTACCTTACTTGTTGTAACTTCAACACCACATTTCTCACACTTGATACCTTTATAACGCATCTTTTTGTATTTACCACAAAGACACTCATAATCTCTAACAGGTCCAAAGATTTTAGCACAAAAAAGACCATCTCTCTCAGGCTTTAGTGTTCTATAATTAATCGTTTCAGGTTTTTTTACCTCTCCATAACTCCATGAAGCAACTTTCTCCGGACTGGCAAGCTTTAATTTAAAAGCTTCAAAGTCTCTTGGGCGGTTCTCTTCGTTAATTTCTATCGGAATCAGATTCTTCATGCTCTTCCTTTTCTTTAAATATCTCAACATCTAGAGCTAGTGCTTTTAACTCATTTGTAAGTACGAAAAATGTCTCTGGAATACCAGTTTCCGGAATATTCTCGCCTCTTGTAATTGCCTTATAGGCTTGCATACGACCTTCAACATCATCTGATTTGATTGTTAGCATCTCTTTTAGTGTATGTGCAGCTCCATATGCTTCAAGTGCCCATACTTCCATCTCTCCAAATCTTTGTCCACCAAATAGTGCTTTACCTCCAACTGGTTGTTGTGTAACAAGTGAGTAAGGTCCAGTACTACGTGCATGCACTTTTTCATCAACAAGGTGATGAAGTTTTAGCATATACATAACACCAACGTTGACACGCTCTTTCATTTTTTCACCAGTTCGACCATCATAAAGTTCTGTTTTACCATCCGTATCAATTTTAGCTAATTCAAACAGTTTTGCAAACTCTACTTCGTTAACACCTTCAAAAATAGGTGTTGCAAAACGAACTCCTTTACTCCAGTCAGCAATATACGTTAAAAGTGTGTCATTGTCCATTTTCCCTAAAAACTCTTTTGCATTAGCAAATTTTGCAGTTTCTGAAATTTTTATCATCTTAGCTCGTAAATCTTCAAGCCAATTATCTCTTTTTGCATCAAACTCTTCAGCAATTTGTTGTCCTAATCGTTTTCCAATAATTCCTAAATGCACTTCAAGAATTTGTCCAATATTCATACGACTTGGTACACCTAGTGGATTTAAAACGATATCTACAGTTTCGCCATCTTTCATATAAGGCATATCAACATCTGGTACGATATTTGAAACGATACCTTTATTACCATGACGGCCTGCCATTTTGTCACCAACTTTTAGCTTACGCTTTGTTGCGATATAAACTTTAACAAGTTTTGTAACACCACTTGGAAGAATGTCATCTTTTTCTAAAACCGCTAACTTTTCATCATGGTTTACTCTAAGTGCTTTTTTCTGATCTTGGAAATACTGTTTTATATCTGCATACTCTGTTTGTACTTCATCATCAAATTGTTTCACGATGCTGTTTAATGCAAATCTATTTACTTGCTCAAATTCCTCTTTAGGAATCTGTGAATCTTTTTTATACGCTACTCCATTTACTTCACAATCATTTTGTAATTTAGCACGTGAAAGTAAGTTATTAACTTTAAGAAGTTCTTCTCTATCAATTACTAAAAGTCTATCATGGTGATCACGGTCAAGTACTTCTTTTTCTGCTTCATATGCTTCTAAAGCTCTTGGATCTTTGTCATAACCTTTTTTTGTAAAGATTTTAACATCAACTACAATACCTTCCATTGATTGTCCACAGTAAAGTGATTTGTTAACCACGTGTCCAGCTTTTTCACCAAATATAGCACGAAGTAGTCTCTCTTCAGGTGTCGGTTTAACTTCTCCTTTTGGAGATACTTTACCAACAAGAATCATACCAGGCTTGATATAAGTTCCAATTTTTACAATACCACTATCATCAAGATGGAAAAGTTTTTCCTCTTTAACATTTGGAATATCTTTTGTAATTTCTTCAGAACCATCTTTAAGCTCTCTTGCTTCTACCTCTTTTTCATAGACGTGTACTGAAGTAAAAGTATCATCACAAATCAAACGCTCATTGATAACGATCGCATCTTCATAGTTATACCCATTCCAAGGCATAAACGCAACTGTAATATTTTTACCAATCGCCATTTCACCTTGATCCATGCTTGGACCATCTGCAATTACTTGTCCTTTTTCTACAAAATCACCTTTGTTGATAATTGGTACTTGCATAAATGAAGTATTTTGATTAGTTCTCATGTTTTTATGAAGCCAATAGTGATCGATAAATGCACCATTCTCATCTTCACCTAAAATATAGATATTTTTGCTATCTGCTTTTTCTACAACACCAGCTCTTTTCGCTTTAATTGCTTCCCATGCATCACGAGCAACTATAGACTCCATACCAGTACCTACAAATGGAGCATCATTCCAGATCAAGGGAACTGCTTGTCTCTGCATGTTTGAACCCATCAAAGCTCTATTTGCATCATCATGCTCTAAAAAAGGAATCATAGATGCAGCAACACCCATAACCATTCCAGAACTTACATCAAAATAATCAACTTTACTTTTCTCTTCGAGTCTAATTTCACCATCAACTCTAATCTCAATCAAGTTCTCTACGATATTACCGTCTTCATCAATCTTAGTTGATGAAGGTGCCATAATTTTATTTTCTTCTTGTGTTGCTGTTAAATAAACCACATCATTTGTTACCTTACCATCAACAACAGTTCTGTATGGAGACTCCACAAAACCATGCTCATTTACTTTTGCATAAGTTGAAAGTGTATTAATAAGACCAATATTTTGTCCCTCTGGAGTTTCAACTGGACAAATTCTTCCATAATGCGTAGGATGCACATCCCGTACTTCAAAGCCAGCTCTCTCTTTTACAAGACCGCCTTCACCAAGTGCTGAAAGTCTTCTTTTATGCGTTACTTCAGAAAGTGGATTTGTTTGATCCATAAATTGTGAAAGTTGCCCACTGGTAAAAAATTCTAAAATTGTATTTGTAATCATTTTTGAGTTTACTAGATCATGAGGCATCAACTCTTCAATACTACCACTCAAAGTCGTAAATTTATCACGAATTGATTTTTGCATTTTCACTAAACCATTATGCAATTCACCAGAAAGAAGTTCACCAATTGCTCTAATTCTTCTATTACCAAGGTGATCTCTATCATCAATATGACCTTGACCATTTTTTACTTTTATTAAATATTTAACAACATTTACAATATCTTCACTTGTAAGTACTGTAACAAAATCAGGTACTTTAATATTTAATTTATGGTTCATTTTCATACGACCAACACGTGTTAAATCATATCTTTCAGGATTAAAGAAAAGATCATTAATAAATGCAATTGCTGCTTCTTTAGTAACAGGCTCACCTGGTCTCATAACTTTATAAATTCTAATAGCAGCAAGATCATTCTCATCTTCAATCTCTTCAGTCTGCTTAAGAAGTTTCATCATCTCAATATCAGCGATAAATGAATTGATAACAGAATCATCAACACCCATTGCTAAATCATTAGCAATTTCAATCTCTTTTTCACCAATTTCAATAATTTTAGCAAGTTTAGTTTCATCAAGTTGTGTTAAGGTTTCAAATAAAACCTCTCCACTTTCTTGATCAATAATAGGAGAGGATAAAAATCTATTCATCAATGTTTCAACTGGATATTCAATCCATTTGATACCTTCTTCTTTTATCTTAGCGGCTTTTTTCGCAGACAATCTTTTACCGGCAGCAACTAATAAATTACCCTTTTCATCTCTTAGATCAAAATCAATTTTTCCAGAAAAATCTTCTTCACTAAATTCAACTAAGAATTTATTGTTTTTAATTTTAATTGTTTGCATTGGGTAAAAAAGTTTTAAAATATCTTGTTTACTATAGCCAAGTGCTCTAAATAGTATAGTAACAGGCACTTTTCTTCTTTTATTAATTCTCACATAGAGTATATCTTTTGAATCATACTCAAAATAGAGCCAGCTACCACGATCAGGTATAATTTGCGCCGTATAAAGAAGTTTATTTGAAACTGTAGCGCTCTCTTCTTCTTTAAAAATAACACCAGGACTTCTGTGAAGTTGATTTA
>JADGDK010000152.1 GCA_016744895.1 Campylobacterales bacterium
TAGAGGGTTTTTAGTTATGATCTCATCATAATGAGCATATTTTAAAATAAGATTGAAGATAGACCTATAGTTTCTTACTGTCTTAGGTGCAAATCTACAATCATTTTGCCATTTAGTTATATGTGAAGCTTTTATATCAGAAATATTCATCTCTCCAAAAGTTTCACATAATCGATTGAATCTCTGTGTTTCTTCTTTTTGTGAGAAATCATTACGATTATTTTTTGTAATTTCAAGTATTAATAAGCCATACTCTCTAAAAGTAATAATACCTTTTGAGACTTTACCAAACTTATCATCATATAATTTAAAGAACTCATCATCTGTGTGACGATTGTACCATTGTAAAAGCCGTTTATCTGCTTTTTTACCTGTGGTAAGTCTATGTCGCTTACCATTTACCGCACCATCAAGTATGATGATATTATATTTATTTACCGTTACTTTAGCCACTTCCGTTTCCTTCCGTTAGCCGTTGGCAAATTCATTATACTAACTTCCTCTTTACCTTGTGAATAACTGATTTATGGATGTACCAATTTTTACCGTGCTTTTCAAAAGTATCAGGGTGTAAATTGTTATAACACCATTTTCGTAAACCATCTATACTTTTATAACCGCACTCATTGGCATATAGTTTAGTAAGTGGTGACCAAGTTGGCAAAGCATTATGTATTTTTAGTATTTCATCAAGCTTTGAATTAATCTCATCGAGTATCATAGCAAGCCTTTATAGTTCATCTTAACATCTTCTAAGGTTTTATATTGAGCTTGTAAAGTAATACCATTTTCTACTATCTCATAAAAGCCTGATGGACTTAATAAAACAATTAGTTCTAAAGTTTTGCTATTCTCTTCTATAATCTTAGACAATATAACTTTTTTGATTTTATGGATAAATCTATAATTATAAATGTATTGCTCTTCATTGTATTCAAAAATTTGTGATCCACCATCATAAACAGAGTTTATTATTTCCTGATATGCTTCATAACTATACTCTTTTGAGATTTGTTCAAAAAATATTTCAATAATTTCTTCATCTGTTAGATTTTCAAATGCACTAAATGACATTTAATACCTACCTTCAAAGTTTTTAAGAGTTTGAAGATATAAATCCAAATAAGAAGTACTGTCTTTAACCATATCTTGATCATCTTCAAAGGATATAAAACCCTCTTTTGCACCACAATATTTACACCCTTTATCAAAAGTATCGTAAGCTTCATTTTCTGTTAACTCTTGATTACAGTTTCTACAAAAATGTATCTCTTTCATAATGCTATCTCCATTTCTAAGTTATAATCATTTAAATTTTGTAGAGGAATATCTAAAAACCCTCTTTTGACCATTTCATTTTGGGTAATTCCGTAGTGCAATAGGGTTATATTTTCATCTTCAATATCTAAAGAGTGGTAATAGTCATATAACTGTTTATCTTTCATATATGCAGGGGTTACAGTTGGTTTTGGAGGTTTTTGAAGCAACCCATTTTTTAATATGTAATTTTCTCCATCAATTTCAACAGGGATTATTTTGATGTCAACTGTTTTTTTAATTCTTAATACTGGTTTATCTTCAACTCTCATATTATTAAAATTCGGGTCAGGATTAAAATTTTGTTTAGTCCAAATTGTATCTTCAACAATCTCTCCATTTTCATCAATTGATAAGAAGTCTATAGATGTTTTAGTACCTGAAATACGAAGTCGACCATTTTTATAATGCACCGTTGCTTCATATATATTTTGAAACTTTTCTATATAGTTTATTTTTCTAAAATGGTAAAGTGGTAAAAGTGTACGAGAGGTGTAAAAGCGTCCTATACCGTGTAGGATATACCAAAGGGTTATATCTGTCATTTTTCCACCATCTTCTCTTAAATCATCAAGCGTTTTTAGAATGTATTTCATCATATAGGCAGTTGGATTTTTAATATTTTCAGAAATTCCAAAATTATCATTTTTATCTCTTTTATATACCTCTCTTTTTAATGTCTTATCATAAACGTTATATTGAAATGAAGAAGGGATGTATTGAGAACTTATCTCAATTTGTGGAAATGTAAATTTTGCAAAAATAGAGTTAAAAACCCTCTCAACACTCTCTTTAGGTACAAATAGTGAGATGTGAAGATGTGGGGTTCCTGATTTATGCGGTTCTGTGACTCTAAAATAACACCTATTCTCTCTACTAAGTTTTTGTAATGGTTTAAAATCCAATATTCTTTTCCAATAAGAAGATAGAACCTTTGACCCAGCTTTTGGAGTATGTGCAAGATCATTAGTAAATTTTGGATTATGAACTAATTTACCATTTTTTAAAGTTTTTGTTGGATGATATTCAGAGGGTAAAGTAAGAGTGATAAAAATATTAACAAGTCCATTATCTGTCGCATATTTAGTTAATGAATTAACACGGTTTTGAAGTTCAGCAACATATTTGTGAGAGTTATGCCAAGCATTTTTAGTAAGAACCGCAAAGGGTATAAATTTACCTTCAAACTCTAATCCGTGAGTTTCTATATACTCTTTTGACTTTTTTATCTTGTTAAATGTTTTATCTCTATCAGCTTCACTTAAACCGTACATTGTGTTTTTTTAATCCTTATTAGTTAAAATGACAATAAATAATAATTGTAATTCATAGCTTACTTTATGTAATTACAATAATATATATTCGTAATAATATATAAACAATTCTTAAATTGTCATTATAAAAATGATTAAATGTAATTACAATATAAAAAGGTATGATATTTTGAAACAGTCAGGAAGACCAAAAAAAGATGTTAAAAAAACTGTATTACTTCAAATAAGACTTACAGAAGATGAAAATAAACAAATTGAAGAATTAGCAAAAAATCTTAATATGAATAAGTCTAAGTTTGTTAGAACTTTATTACTTGCTGATGATATAGATACTGATTTTTTAAAAAAGTGGCATACCTTACCTATTGCACAACACCTAACTGAAATGTCAGACTATTTAAACAATACTAAGGTAGTTGACTTTGGTGGTAATGTTGCATTAAAAATAAAAAAAGATGAAGAAATTGTTATTGATGATGATGGTAAGCTAACAGTTAGACAAAAAGAAGACTAATCTATATATGAGCTATATCAAACTACTCGGTAACACTACCGCCGATAACTTTTAATAAATAGCTAAATAGCCAAGAGAATACATACAATATTGTTCGCTACGCTCACAATATGTATGTATTCTTACCTCTTTTATAGTTGTCAAATGGTTTTTCCTCTCAGATTATCTTCAGATTTTTATGAAATAGTTAGTTTTCACTTCAATCCACATTTTTTTGCTTTTAGGTAATGCTCTGACTTAATTAGATTAATAAATACTCTATATATTAGATAATTTTTTAGTTTTTTGATTTCTTCCTAGACCGCATTTTGACATTTAGAGTTTAAATTTTAGTGATTAGTTTATTTGATGTGTTTAAGAGCTGTTTAGCTATCGCTTTTAAGTACTAAGGATTTTTTAAATATTTAGAGTCAGTTTTTATATTTAAAAAATCTATAAATTCATCTTCACTTAACCTTTCTTCTAATCCAATTTTAAAAGTTGCATTACTTGAATAAAATAAATCATAATGGTTCAATGGATGTTTATGTTCTTCACCTTTTTCTTTAAATATGAGATATGTTGCTTTATCATAATCATATCGAACATATCCATCTTCCATTAAAAGAAGCTCTCTCAAAAAAATCCAAAAATTCTCATCACATACACTTTCATAATCACATATAGGTTCTGTAAGTGTAAGCATCCCCAAAAACTAGACAACCTAAAACGTAATAATTCTGATAAAATAAATCAGGAGAAATCATGCGAAAGAGTAAATTTACAGAGAAACAGATAATAGAAATTTTAAAAGAGATAGAGGCTGGAGCGCCAGTAGTAGAAACGCTCAGAGAAAAAGGGGTTAGCCCAGATACCTACTATAAGTGGAAGCGAAAATATAGCGGTATGGAACAAAACGATATAAAAAAGCTCAGGGATTTAGAAAGAGAGAATGCTAAACTAAAAAAGATGTATGCAGATATGGCTTTGATGAATGAAGCCTTAAAGGATGTGATCGAAAAAAAGCTCTAGAGCCTGATGAGAGAAGAGAGTTCGTACAACATATTGTTGTAAATTTTCATATAAGCATTACTCAGGCTTGTAAGCACTTATCACTTAATAAATCAACTTATTATTATGAGAGAAAACCAAAAGATGATAGTGTTGTAATCAATGCTATCAATGGAGTTTTAGATAAACATCCGAGGGATGGATTCTGGCTGATTTCAAATAGGCTAAAAAAACAAGGATTTGAAGCTAACCACAAACGGATATATCGTGTTTATAAGGCTTTAGGGTTAAATATACAAAGAAGATCCAAAAAGAGAATACCCGATAGAGTCAAAGAACCATTGCAAGATATCTATAAACCTGATGAGCAATGGTCAATGGATTTTATGTCTGATACACTCTATCATGGTAAAAAATACCGTATTTTAAATGTGATGGATGAGTTCAATCGTGAACTAATAGAGTTTGAAGTAGGCACATCTTTACCTTCTTCAAAAGTAATACAAACACTACAACGGGCAATTGATATGAGAGGAAAACCTGAATCTATTAGAGTTGATAATGGTCCAGAATTTATATCAAGAAAATTAAAGATTTGGTGCTATATCAAAGGTATCAAACTTAAATTTATTCAACCTGGAAAGCCTACTCAAAACTCAAGGGTTGAAAGATTTAATGGAACAATGAGAAGGGAGTTTTTTAATGCATATATTTTTGATACATTAGCTGAAGCAAGATTAATGGCAAGAGATTGGATTGATGACTATAATCATCATCGTCCACATACTGTTTTAGGAAAATTAAGTCCTATTGAATATTTAGAAAAGTATAATCAAGAACAGAATTATTCTGTTTAGAATAGTCCTAATTTAGGGGATGCTTACAAAACCATTTAGCAAAAATAGTGACTTAAGATTATTAGATGCAATCAATAATATTTATTCAGATTTTCCATCATATGG
>JADGDK010000153.1 GCA_016744895.1 Campylobacterales bacterium
TCATATAAATGCTTGAAATCATACTAATTTTACAGTATTATTATCATCAGCCAATCTAAATTTACCTCCTTGGTCTTGCTCAACCAAAGTAATATCTAGCAAATGAATAGATTGTGCTATGTTAAATATAATCTTGTAGTTGTTGGGAGTGTATTTAGCTACTTAGTAGATCTTTTATGCGTATAATTTATGCTACAGTTAAGATCTGCTTTGTATTAATTTTTGATAATTTCTACAATATTAATATCGCTTACTATATCCTAATAATTATTTTATCAATTTGACTGTTTTTTAACCATATTACAGTAGGTGACTGAGATTTTCTACTATATAATAGTAAAAAAAAGAAGATAAATGTTTAATAAATTTGCAAAAGCCATTAGATGGACTGTACTTGCGGGGATGCTCTATACGCTATATGTTATCACAATAAAAGATGATATAGCGTTTACAAATCAGAGTGATGAAAAAACTTTAGTAGAAATTGGTCAAAATGCCTCTAAAAACAAAGATAGATTTTTTGCCTATAGACAACTTTGTAAACTTTATCCTGAGAATAGTGTCTATAAGGAGAAATATATTGAAATTTTAAAACAGCAAGCAAATGGACTTTTAGATGCACATGAAAAGATGTTGATTCCAGTTCCTGTTGGAAATTATAGATATATTAAAAAGATAGAGTTTGCAGAAGATGATAATGGGACATATTCACTTATATTTAATTTGACAGATATTTTTATGGAACAAGATGATAAAACTAAAGCAACTCTAAAAAAGATGTTTAAAATCTCTCACCATGGTATCTATAAGCATTATGGTTTTGATGATAGTTTAAAGCTTTTGTTGGTTCCTACCTATGATAGGAAAGATAGTGTTAGCATTATTGATTTAGGAAGGAAATATGAAAAAAATGAAGACGTGCCTGCTAGACCTGATACTAAAGATTTAGAAGATATTAAAGTAAAAGCTAGTAGGTTACTTGATGCGCATCAAAAAATGATCTCACCTGAACCTATTGGTAATTATAAGTATATAAAAAGTGTAGCGTTTGGTCAATATTCACATGGTGATTATGTCGTCATTATGAATATGAATAAACTATTTGATAAAGAAGTTATATCAAAACAGCAAGAGAAGATAGCAAATTTACTTAGGATCACACACCGTCAAACATATGATAAATTTGGTTTTGATAAGCCTTTGAAACTTGCCATTGTACCGACATTTCATAACTTAGATGATATTATGATTATAGATTTAGGAGAAGATAAATGAGAAAATTTTTAAAAAATATAACATTGTTGTTTCTATTTTCTACTTTGGGGTTGATGGCAGGTTCGGGAGCACGATACTTTAGTGGGCAACCTGCACCCGTGGTTGAAGAAATTGCGATATTGAAAGCCAAAGAGGTTATCGCTAAATTGGTAGAAAAAAAGCAGTTAGAAAGTAGTTGGAAGCTTCTTGATGCAAAGAGTGCGGAGAAAAAGATATTTGATGATCGTCCTGAATGGGTAGTGTCATTTCAAAATACCAAAATCAGCGATAAAAAGAGACAAAATATATATATCTTTATGAAACTAAATGGAGAGTTTATCGCTGTAAATCATACGGGGTATTAAGCCCTAAAGAGATCTTAAAGCTTATAATCACTTTCATGACTTGTCTCTTGAGGGTTGGCTTCTCTCTCTTGCGTATCTGCTCCGTGTTGGATTAGCATATATATAAGACCTATAATTATTATAACAAAAATTATCATGTTTCTCATGTTTTTTCTCCTTGATAAACTTCTTCAAAAGTAAAATAGTTTTTTTCTATAGCATTTTTTATCAATGCTCTTGTATCTTTTTGGGTTTGTATATATCTCTTATGTTGCGTTGTATGGTTATTTACGGTTTTTTTATATCCTATAATAGATAAAATAAAAACTACTACAAACGATGTATAAACAGCTTCTGGATTTGTGATATATAGATGTGTGAAAACACGCACGACATTATCAATAACATAAATTGTTGGAAGTGCAACAAATCCCGTCCATGCCATATAAATAAGATTTTTTGAGGGGACTTCATACTCTTCATTATCGATAAGATACTTCCTTGTTTTATTTAGTTTCTCTTTGATCTCTTTTACCTCTTGTGCATCACTCTCTTTTATCTCTAAGTTTTTAATGTGTACAGAAGAGAGTTCACCCCATCTATTTAGGTCTTTGTACTCTATGACATAGTATGGGTCAGATTCTATAAGATTGAAGACTTGTTCCTGTGTTGGTTTGTCCGTGTTTAGTGCTTTTTTTACACTATCCAAAAGGGCATCATACTTTCCATTGTTTAATATATCATAGGTAACTTTTTGTCTATTTACCATCTATATACCTTGATAAAACTCTTCGTATGTAAAATACTCTTTGTTAAGTCCTGTTTTAATATGTTCTCTTGTATTACTTAGTAAAACTTTATATTTTGCATGTTGATCTTCATGATTTTGTTTTGCTCTTTTGTATCCCCAGTAGGTTAGTCCTAAGATGATGGCATAAGAAATATAGACTAGCGTTCCATGTGTTGTATAGAGTTCTGAAAAAAGTGCAATGATATTATGTGCCATAAAGATAACCATAACTCCAACACTTCCAATCCAGATGGAGTAGGCAGAGTTTTTGGAATCAACTTCAAAGTTTTCCAAATTTTTAAGCTCTTGAACTTTCTCATTAAGATCTGTTTTAAATCTCTTAACTTCATCTTCTTCACTATCAGCAATTGTGAGTTTTTGAGCATGCACGGAAGAGAGTTCACCGTAACGATTTAACTCTTTATATTCCCAGATATAATACTCTTTTTGGGTTATGAGTTTTTCAATCTCCTCAACTGTCGGATTTTCATTTTTTAATGCTTCTTGCACTTCTATATAGATTGTGTTGTACATGCCATCAAATTTTAGTTGATGTGCCACTTTTTTGATATTTACCATTTGTTCTCCTATCTATAAAAATCACCAATATGATCTTTATAGATAAGGCTATGACAAAAAATGTCATAGCCCAAATTATCTAGTTATTTCTCTTCAGAAGGAACTAGATCTTTGGTATCAAGTTTTGAAGGAGTATAGACTCCAATAAGACCTTTTATACCAATACTCATAACTACATTGACTAAATAGATAACCCAAGAGATAAGAATCAACATACCACAAAGTGCACCTAAAATCATATAAAGATTATATTCGCCATCAACATAAAGATATCTTCTCAAAGCTCCATCCATTGCAGCAAGCCCCATAAAACAACTCATACCTAAAGCACCTATCAAGTGTCCCCAGAAGTGGATGTCTGCCAATTTCTGACTATAAAGTTTGACATTATTTGTAAGAATTGGCCATAGGGTGTATATAGCAGCATAAAGTGTCATTGTAAGACCTATTAAGATAGCAGCATGTACATGTGTAAAGATAATCCACTGTGTATTGTGTAAGATTCTATTTAGACCCATATCTGCTTGTAAAATAGCAGCAGGAATAGCGATCATAAATCCCATAATACCAGCTAGTAAAAACTTCAACCTGTTGTCCATCTTAAGTGGTTTAGCACTCCATAATGTAACTAGTGTGATAAATACAGCGATACCTTGCGTTACAAGTTCAAATGCCGTTACCATCTCACCTGAAAGAAGTTTCATGAGATTTGGTTGACCTTGATCAGCTAGTAAGTGATGCGACCAAACCATCCAAGAGACGATAAGTTCTAGTAAAAGTGCAGCTCTTGCGATATTTTGCATAAACAGTTTTTTACCAGTGATTAACATTGCTAAAAGATACCAAGTACCAGCAACATAAATCAATACAAGACCATCAGCGATAAGATCAAGTCCCCACCAGAAAAAGTTTTTGTAAAGAAGTGCATTTACAGAGGTATAATCCATCGTAGCACCACTCAAATCTCCAACGATATAAACTAAGATTAAAATACCACAAGTCAAAATAACCATAGCATCCAAGAAAGTATCAATCGTTCCACGGAAAATTGCAACGACAGGAAGTGAAACTGCCGGTTCTTTTGTGTAAGGCTCTCGACCTGTCATCTTATACCAGATGTTTAACATACCGTCAATACCAAGTGCCGATAAAATTAGTGGTTTCAAAGGTCGCTTTTCATGACCCTCTTCAGTATAAAAAACCGTTGCAAATGTATTGTAAATAAACCCTAAAGTACCAATCATAATAATTGCAATACCAAGAACAAAAATAAGACCACCAACTGCATCAAATTGATTAAAATCAACAGGTAACGGCCAATATAGTGTATAAAGCGGTGCATAGTGAAATAGTGCTCCACCAAGCCACGACATCAAAGTACCAAGTGCAATCGACATCCACGTAAAGTTTGCAAGCTTGATGCTATATAGCGGTTTTTTCATCAGATAAGGTACTAAAAATGTAAACGCACCAAATACGATTAAGTAAGTTGAACCAAAGATACCAACTATAGGATGTACTGTCATGATTGAGAAGTAGTGACTCTCATCAAATAGACCAGGGCTTACTGCATTTGCACGCATAAGTTGACCTTCAAGTACTGCTAAACCATAATAGAGCACACCAAAGATTACTGCGCGAAGCGTCACTTTTTGCATAGGTGTTAAGCCGTCAGTTTTTAACCCACCTTCTGTTCCATTGATTAAAGTGTTTATAAAGCTCATCTTAATTTCCTCCAATCATTGATCGTTCATCATCTTTGTCACAGCCTTTAACCACAACAACATTTTCTAGCTTCATATGATATCCACCTTTGGGACCTGAATACTCTGTTGATTGGATATGATAAACACCATTTTTGTGAAATTGCCACATAAGATCATTTCTGCTTCCAGGATTTACCTGCATCTGTGCGACCATAGAACCATCTTGTCTAAATAGTCCAAAACCATAAGTTAAATCCTCACTTACAACATCAAACACGATATATTTACCACACTCAATCTCCATCATGCCATCAGCATTTAGTCTATCTTGTGGTAAGTAAAACTTCTGTTCTCCATAG
>JADGDK010000154.1 GCA_016744895.1 Campylobacterales bacterium
ATACATACCATATAATCAATATTTACTCCTATCATTACTTGATGAATATTACTATTTATTAGATATCTTCCTATTAAATAGCTAGTAGACCTTTTAAATACTTGAAAAGGAATTTAAAATGGAATACCATTTCGAATATTTAGATCAACTACCACAAATATTAGCTAAACAAGAAAAGCTTGAATCACTCATCAACAATCAAATTGATAAACGATGGTTCAATACAAAAGATATTGCAATCTATCTTGGTTATTCAAAAGAAAGTATCAATAAAAAAGTACAAAGCGGTGATTTTGAATTAGGTGTTCATTATTACAAAAAAACTGGAAAACTTTTATTTGACAAAAATGAGGTTGATAACTGGGTTATGGGTATTGATTCATCTAAAACTTCTACAACTGACATAGTAAATAATATTTTTGATGATGTTATAAAAGAAACAGTAGCAATAAATAATTAATAAAATTTAACACAATTTTTCTATAATACAAATGTCGTATTTATAGGAATTTTGTGGTCTCAAAAAAAGGAGATAACACAAATGACAATATATACAAAAAAGTCACAAACAAAAAAAGGAACTAAAAAAACACTTTGGGTAAATTTCACTCATAATGGTAAAAGGTTTCGTAAGCCACTTAATTTGGAGGATACTAAAGCTAATAGAAAATTAGCTCAGACAAAGTTATTACCAGAGTTGCAATTAAAACTTGTTAGTGGCAAGTTCTTTAACAATATAGTACCTACAGTTGATGAATTCAGAGAAAAATCATTCTCTATGCATTCAGCAAGTAGAAAACAAACAACTAAAGATGATTATCTTTCTGCATATAACTTGCATATATACCCTATTTTGGGTAATTACAAAATTAATGCATTAAAAGCATCAAAACTTCAAACTTGGCAAAATAACCTACTTAAGGAATTAAGTCCAAGAAGAGTTAGAGCTATTAGGGCTGTGCTTAATGGTATCCTTCAAGATGCATTAAAAGATGAGTTATTAGATAAAAATCCTTTATCATTAGTGGCTACACCTAAGATATCAAAGGTTGATATTTATCCATTCTCCATTGATGAAATATTTGACATACTTGATAAAGCAGAAGATCAATATAGAAACTTCTATGCATTAGCTTTTTTTACAGGTATGCGTAGCGGAGAGATGATAGGATTGAAGTGGTCTGATATAGATATGCAACATATGGAAATCAATATTGCTCGTACTATTAAAATGGGTGTTACATCAACACCTAAAACAGAAAGTAGTATTAGAACCATTGATATATTGGATACATTATTACCATACATTCAAAATCAGTATGAAATTACTGGTGGTCAAAATAGTTATGTATTTCTCAATAATGATAATACGCATTTTTATGACATTAAAAGGATTAGAGATACTCATTGGAGGAGAGTACTTAAAAAATGTGAATTAGATTATAGACCAATATATCATACACGACACTCTTTTGCAACAATGATGTTAGAAAATAATGAAGATATTTTATGGGTATCATCAATGCTTGGTCATACCAATGCAACAATGACACTAACAAACTATGCAAAATATATAAATAGAAAAAGTAAAAAGAGAGCTGAGTTTCTTAAAAAAAACTGACACCAAATGTCACCTATATGTCACTCAAATTTAATAAGGCTTCTTGAAGGTCGATTTTTTAGGGGTTTCTTTGATAGTGGCTCCGGATGCTGGATTCGAACCAGCGACCAAGTGATTAACAGTCACCTACTCTACCGCTGAGCTAATCCGGAACAATTTGTTTCTTTAAAAGAGCCGAAATTATACAGAAAAAATCTTTACATGTCAAGGGTATTTTGAAAAAAATTTGATTTTGATATAATGACTCTAAAAATTCAAGGATTTTCAATGAAAAAAAACCTACTATTAGTACTAATTGTACTTCTATTTAGTGGTTGTGTGCATAGTATCAATCAACAAGGTCTGACTATCAGAGTACCTGCTTCACAAATTACTGAGTCTCTTGAACAGCAATTTCCAGTCACTCAAAATTTCCAATATGGAAAAGTAACCCTACAAAATCCAAAAGCCCTACTACGTGCTGGAAGCGACAGAGTACAAGCAGGAACTACTATAGGCTTTTCAAATGCGCTGGTTCCAACACAATCAGGATCACTCATGATCAGTGGGAAACCAATCTTTGATGCTAAAACAGGTTCCGTTTATCTTACACAACCAAATATTGATAAGTTAGAGTTCAATGGATACAAGCTTGCGACATTCATGCAAGGCCCTTTAAAGAACGCAGTGATGCCTATAATCAACGAAGTCTTTAGAACGAGACCTATCTATCGACTTAACCAAAACTCTCTGCAAAGTATGTTTCTTAAAAACATAAGAGTCAGTAATGGTGAACTTCTACTTACTTTTGGTTTATAGATATTTTCTTTTAAACCAAAGGTAGTAAAAACTAACTGCAATAAAGCCAAATCCAATTATTATTGTAATGATGTAGAGTGGTATAGTATATTTTGATGCCACGCCTATAAACATCGTTGTACAAATAGAAACAATCATAAATACCATGTCATTATAAGCTACTACTCGACCAAGATACTCCGATTTTGTTTGCTCTTGAAGTAGTGTATAAGTATATGACCAAAGTGTTGTTGTAAAAAAACCAACTGCAAACATGCCAATAAGTGACATATAAAAATCATGTTCTACAAATGCCCATAAGATAAACATTATGCCTTGAATCATCAATACTTTATGAAGATTTTGACTATTAACTAGTTTTCCTATAAACAGTGGTCCAATCATAAGTGCCAATGCCCTTATTCCATTGATCCAACCAAGGGCTAAGGGAATAGCTATTACATATTTATAATGATAGTCAGTTAGTAAATTCACCAATACATCTATCGAAGTGAGTGCCACAACACTATGAAGTAACATAAGATGCAATACAAGATGATTATCTTTAAGATAGGCAAATCCATCTTTGATCATAGAGTGTAGAGTTTGACTCTTTTTCTGTACCTCCTCTATAGGAATAGAAGAGAACATAAAAATTGCAATCAAAAATAAAAGAGCATCTATCAAAAAAACTTGATGTGCTCCAAACCAATTTGTTGCAAGTCCCCCTGCAGCCATACCTAAAGCAAAGGTAGAAGACCAGATAATTGAGTGTAGCTCATTGGCTTGTTTTAATTCATCGTTGCTTACAACTTGAGGAAGCAGTGACATTTCTGCTGTAAAAAAAAGTGATGCCGCAGTCATCCTGATAAATATAAACAGTATCAAAAGCCACACATCAGATATATCAGTGATCATAAGATACATCAACGTCATAATAAGTTCAATAGCTAAAAGTATTATCATAAAACGTTTAAATGGTAACTTATCAACTATAGCTCCACTCATTGGAGCAAGAATAATTGCAGGAAGTGAATATGTTGCAACAACCATAGCATTAACCATAGGACTCACACCAAACTCTAATATAAGCGTATAGATTGCAACATTAGAAAACCAAGAACCAAAATAAGCGATAAACTGTACTATGCTAAGTTGCCTGATAACAGGATTTTTTAAAAGTTGTTTATACATTTGATAGTCTCAAAAACGCATCTTCATCAGTTAAAATCTTTATATATGAGATATTATGAGTATTCAAATGTTTATAAAGTTTTTGGTCATTTTCCTTATATCGTTTTGCATACGCATCTCGCGCACTTTTTCCAAAATAAAATTCAGCACTCTCTCCACTTTGTGGATCTGTAAATTCACCATCACCTAAAATTTCTGGAGACTCTTCAAAACGCTCTCGAACAATGACTACAAACAATTCATGCCTACTTGCTAAAAGTGATAAATCAATATCTCCTAAAAAATCCCCTACTAAAACTATAAAAGACCTCTTTTTGAGCCTTGAATGCAAAATAGGAGATATATTTTTAAGGTCAAGCGTACATTTATAAAGATCTATATCTGAAAGTTTATGGATAAAATGGTCAATACTTCGAAGTTTTTTACTCGGTTGTAAAATAAAGTTCTGATCATCACTTAGCATAATAGGAGTAAGTTGATTTGACATTTTTAAAGCCCTATATCCTAACAGAGAACAGATCTCTAAGAATTGTTCTCTTTTATCACGAAATAGTAAACTTCCACTCATCAAAGCGCATAATACAACATTAACTTCACGCTCTTCAAAAAATAACTTTACATGAGGTTCACCAGTTTTTGCTGTACTTTTCCAATCAATTTTTCGTGCATCTTCTCCAAGCATATAAGGTGAAAGTTCAGCAAAATCATATCCATCACCCTTTACTTTGGAAAGGTTGGAACCAAAATTTTCATTAAAAATTCTCTTTTTTGATTTTAAGAGAATACGTTCTATTGCTCTAATAATGAAGCCTTTATTTTAAGTAAATCACATTTTCTATTCTCATAAATAGAATCTTCAAGCTGCTGAATAAATGGTCTGTATTTAGGTGACGTAGAACTTAACAATACCCTTAAAAGTGTTTTTTCATCTTTACTCTCTTTTATTTTTTGATGCATCGGATCTTTTTGTTTTTGACTCTTTTTCAGATATTGTATAAGATCTAATTTTGCAATAATAAAACCAGCTAACATGAATAAAAAACTATTTAGGTATGGCAATAAATCTTCCCAATCAAATGCAGTTGTAGGATAGCTATCTTTTTCATCTAATAGATTTTTAACATCGACTAAAGAAACTTTTATAGTTTGTGCTGAAGTTTTTAACATGTAATATTTTTTCTTCAAAGGTGAAAAACATTTTATCTCTACAGAGGGAATTATAAAGTCTTTTCCAGAAAAAAAAGCATAATTAAAAATATCCTTGCCATTTTTTTGTCGCTGAATTTCTAAAAATTGTTCAACATCTTTAATAAATATATAATTTAAATGGTACACAAAAATAAATTCTTAATTGCAACCAAATTTGAATAGAACACAGTTGGTCAGAGTAACAACCCCTGCTT
>JADGDK010000155.1 GCA_016744895.1 Campylobacterales bacterium
TTTCAAGAGAGTCAAGAAATGTAAGTGTACCACTACTTGTTGGCAATATAGAGCGTGTTTATAAGATCCTTATGAGTTAATTTGCTATAATCCAACAATTTTTATAATTAAGGGTAATACATGTTAACAAAAAGAATACAAAGTTTATCAACTTCACTTACTATCGCTATCTCAACACTTGCGGGAGAGCTTAAAGCTTCTGGTAAAGATGTCATCAGTTTTTCAGCAGGAGAGCCTGACTTTGGAACACCTGCTGTTATCAAAGAGGCTGCAAAAAAAGCTTTAGATGATGATCGCACAAGGTATACGGCGGTTCCTGGAATTCCAGAGCTTTTAAAAGCTGTTAGTGAAAAACTAAAAAGAGACAATAACTTAGAGTATAAACCTTCACAAATTATCGTCAGTAATGGTGCAAAGCATTCACTTTTTAACCTCTTTCAAGCACTTATCGAAGAGGGTGATGAAGTGATTGTTCCTGCTCCGTACTGGGTAACATATCCTGAACTAGTAACGTATAGTGGGGGAACCTCTATATATATAGAGACTACAGATAAAGACAACTTCAAAATTACACCAGATCAATTAAAAGCAGCGATCACTCCAAAAACAAAAATGCTTATTTTGACTACACCATCAAATCCATCAGGTGCGGTTTATAGTAAAGAGGAGTTACTAGCACTAGGTGAAGTTTTAAAAGGTACTGATATCTTCGTTGCTTCTGATGAAATGTATGAAAAACTGGTTTATGATGGTGAGTTTAGCGCTGTTGGAAGTGTAAGTGATGATATGTTTCAAAGAACAATTACAATCAATGGTCTTAGTAAATCAGTTGCTATGACAGGTTGGCGTTTTGGTTACTTAGCATCAGTAAATGATGAGCTTATAGCAGCAATGAAAAAACTTCAATCTCAAAGTACTTCAAACATAAACTCTATCACTCAGTACGCTGCACTTGTAGCACTTGATGGACAAGCTGATGAAGATATAGAGATGATGCGAAAAGAGTTTCATAAAAGAAGAGATTTAGCAGTCGAACTTTTTAACCAAAGTGATAATCTTTCAGTGGCTAAACCAGATGGCGCATTTTATCTTTTTGTAAATATCCAAAAAGTGACTGATGACTCTATGGAGTTTTGTAAAAAGCTTCTTGAAGAGAAAGGTATCGCACTAGTTCCTGGTGTTGGATTTGGTAGTGAGGGTTATTTTAGATTTTCATTTGCTACTGATGAAGAGAGTATCAAAGAGGGAATTCAAAGAATCAAAGATTTCTGCGACGCTTATTGATTTAATAACGCCAAAGGAAATGAATTCCTTTGGCTACGCTTACGCTAAGTTTTGCTCAGCGTAAGGCTCACGTACAGATGAACCGTGCTTAAATAATTTCACTATTTTAATTGTATTTTTTCTCCTTTAAATTAAACATTTTTTATCTATATCCGATCTATCAATATTAAGAACATTTAATATTTGGGATATATACTATGAACAACAGACGAGATTTTCTAAAAAAAAGTATTATTTTAGGGGCTGGATTGACTGTCAGTCCTCATGAGCTTTTTTCCTATAGACTTCCAGTTGATAGATCTATAAAACTTTTTAGTGTCAATACCGGAGAACACCTCACTGCAACCTACTGGGCAAAAGACCACTTTGTTAAAGATGAGCTTAAAAAAATTAACCATTTTTTAAGGGATTTTCGAACAGGTGATGTTCAAGAGATGGATATAGAACTCCTAGATCTACTCTACTCTATCCAACTCATAAGAGATACAAATAGACCTATTCAAGTTTATTCAGGGTATCGTTCTCCAAAAACAAATGCAAAACTCAGAAAAAGATCTGAAGGTGTTGCAAAAAATAGTTATCACCTCAAAGCCCAAGCTATTGATATCAACTTACCAGGAACCGACCTCAAAAACCTTAAAAGATTAGCAACTTTTCTTAGACGTGGTGGTGTTGGATACTATCCAAGAAGTGGCTTTATGCACATAGATACGGGACCTATTCGCTATTGGGGAAGTTAACTTGCTATTTGATAACATTTGTGGTATAATCCCCAATCAAATTTTAGACGAGAGGTGGTGATGTCCACATGCCAGGTATTAATGTCAAACCTAGCGAATCATTCGAAGAAGCATACAGAAAGTTCAAGAAACAGACTGATAGAAACTTAGTCGTAACTGAGAAAAGAGCGAGAAAGTTCTTTGTAACAGGTACAGAAAAGAGAAAAATTCAGAAAATTGCTGCTAGAAAGAAAGCGCTTAAAAAACTATTTATGCTTAGACGATACGAGTCTAGACTGTAATCATTTTAAGATGGGGTTTATCCCCGTCTTATTCTTCCCAATTAAATTTTTTCCACTTACTAAATCATGATATAATAAAGTAAAAAGGTTATAGCCATGGTTGAATTTTTATCAACAAACCTCGTTTGGTGGCATTGGATTGTTTTAGGTCTGATCCTCGTAGTGAGTGAAATTTTTGCTCCACTTTTCATTGTGATCTGGTTTGGACTCTCTGCTATCATCATCGGACTTTTAGATCTAGTATTTAATACATCATTTATGACAGAACTTTTTCTTTGGACAATACTTTCCGTTGTATTTTTAACACTTTGGTTTATGTTTTTCAAAGATAAAACGATCTCAAAAAGTGGACAAAGTGACTTTACACTTGGTACACAAGGAATTGTAATCCAAAATATTGAAGCAAATCAAAAAGGAAAAGTTCGTTTCGATACACCAGTGCTTGGAAGTAGTGAGTGGTTTGCAGTTTCCGATGAAGAGATAGAAGTTGGTGCATCAATACACATCGTTGATGTTAAAGGTCAATTACTTAAAGTAAAAAAGGATTAAATTATGGAAATTTTAATAGTACTATTATTTGCAGTTATCGTTACCCTCTTTGCGGGAATTAAAATCGTCTCTCAAGGTGAAGAATGGGTAGTCGAGCGTCTTGGTAAATTTAGCAAAACACTCAAACCTGGACTCAATGTCATCGTACCTTATATCGATACCATTCGACAAAAAATCTCAACAAGAGATATCATTCTAGATATTCCTCAACAAGAAGTCATCACCAAAGATAATGCTGTCATCCTTACCAATGCCATCGCATTTGTCAGAGTTACAAGACCAGAAGATGCTATATATGGAGTTGAAGACTTTAAAGTAGCAATTCAAAACCTTATCATGACAACACTTCGTTCTATCATCGGTGAGATGAAACTAGATGAAGCACTCTCAAACAGAGATATGATAAAAGCAAGACTAAAAGATCAAATCATCGACGATGCAGCTGATTGGGGTGTGACCGTAAAATCCGTAGAAATCCAAGATATCACACCATCACATTCAATGCAACAAGCTATGGAACAACAAGCAGCAGCAGAGAGAGAAAGAAGAGCAGTTGAGACAAGAGCAGAGGGTGAAAAAAATGCGATGATTTTAGAAGCGCAAGGAAAACTAGAAGCAGCACGAAAAGAGGCAGAAGCTCAAGTGGCTCTCTCAGAAGCCTCGGCACAAGCGATCACCAATGTTTCAGGTGCGATCCAAGATAAAGAATTACCAACAATGTTTTTACTAGGAGATCGTTATATCAACACCCTAGAAAAAATGAGCCAATCTGAAAACAGTAAGTTTGTTATCTATCCAGCTGATTTGCAATCCTCTATCAAAGGGATGCTTGGCGGTGTTTTAAAATAGAACCATCTATTTACGCAGTAAAAGGAACAATTCTTTTTGCTGTACCTTAGATTTTGGAGATCTCCACAGAAGCGATCTCCTCTTTTAACTTGATAAACTCTCCACGTTCATCAAAAGTGATAATTCCCTGTCCCTTTATACGACCTTTTTTATTGTAGATAAATTTACACTCATTGGTACTACAATCAAGTGTCATAGTTTTTACATCATTTATCTTATAGACTTTATGTTCAGGTTTTTCAGTAAGAGATTGTAAAAAAGCAAATAGAAGCATATTTTTATCACGTCTAAATTTTGCATCTTTGATCTTTGGTTCCTCTCCTGAGTGAAAAACAAAATTCTCTTTTCCTATAAAAAATTTTGCGATTGTGCTAGTTACTTCTGCTTTGAGATAATTCTCTTTTAGAGTATCTAAAGTTTCTATTTCACCTAGTTTGATACCTTTAAATTTTATATTGTAATTTCCGGCATTGGCATTTAGTATGGTAGCTGTTAAAATCATTAGTATTATTTTGTACATAAATATCCTTCGTTTATATCATAACATATGATATATCGTGAAAGTGTAAAATTTGTGAATACGCTATAGCTCAAAAAAATTCCTTATATCTTCTAAATGATCTTCAAATCCATCAAAATGGTGTGCCCCACCCTCTTCTAGTATAAGGTGCGCATCTTTTAATTTCTCCAAGGCCTCTTTATAATCTAAAACATCATCACCCTTTTGAAGCATCAAAAGCAGGTTTTTTTGATCTTTTGGCATGATATCATACTTTTTGAGCATATCAACATGACTTTGTCTCCACTCAAAACTACTCTCATCATAATAGTTCATAGCTTGAGGAATTGCTCTTGTAAGTGTTTTAGGAGCATTGACAGCAGGATTGATCAGAACTGATTTTAATCCATACAGATCACTAAGATAAGTAGCATAAAATCCACCAAGTGAACTCCCCATCAAGTAAACATCTTCACCTCTTTTTAAAAAAAGTTCAATAATCTCTCTAAGCGTATCAATAGCAAGATCTGGCACATAAGACAAAGAGGGGGATAAAACACCTTGGTCTTTAAAACGCTTCTTGACAAGCTCCGCTTTAAATGAGTGTCCACTGCTTCCGAAGCCGTGTATAAATAGTATCATGACCCTACCAACTCTTTTTGAATCTTTTTAAAAATTTCCATATTAACTTTTTTCCTTTTTGCTTATTGTTATTATATACATTTTTTAATTTTCATAACATTAGATTTACTTACATACATAAAAACTAAAAACC
>JADGDK010000156.1 GCA_016744895.1 Campylobacterales bacterium
TGTGATGATCATACCGTTGCTGTGATGATTGAGTTAGTTCAAGGTGAGGGTGGGGTAGAGCCTCAAGATAAAGCAAAAGTACAAGCATTGGCAAAGTTTTTAAAATCAAAAGATATTTTATTGATCGTTGATGAAGTACAAACAGGGATTTACAGAACAGGAGAACTTTTTGCCTCTAATCTTTATGAAATCAACCCAGATATTATTACTGTAGCAAAAGGTCTTGGTGGCGGTGTTCCAATCGGTGCGGTGATGACAACACAAAAAGATATCTTTCAACCAGGTGACCATGGGAGTACCTTTGGTGGTAATTATCTTGTATGTGCGGCAGCTTTGGAAGTGTTGGATATCTTGGAAGCATATAAAAATAGTGGTGGCTTAGATGAAGGCATGTTATATTTTGAAAAGCATTTAGAAAAGTTAGTAGAAAATTATCCTGATTTGGTTCAAAAAGAGGTTGGTTTAGGTTTTATGAGAGGACTTCGTATCAAAGATAGTGAGACTTTAACTTCACTGATCTCTACAGCATTTCAAGAGAGAGTTTTAGTACTCAAAGCTGGACGAAATACACTTCGGTTTTTACCACCGATAACAATTACAAAAGAGGAATTAGATGAAGGGTTCAAAAGGGTTGAAAGTGCGTTTTCTAAGTTATCTTAGTCTTTTTCTTAGTAGTTCTTTATTTGCTGTAAGCGGTGTAGAATACTTGAGCCAAGAGAAGCAAAAAACTTTAGAAATTGAAGAGAAAATTAATGATAAAAGTGCAACAAGTCTAAAATATGATTGGATAGAGCCGATTGTAGGATCTTATAGTTACTCCAAAAGTAACCAAGTAGGCCCTACTGGAGTATCAAAATACTTTCGTGTCTCTTTTAATCAACCTATTTTTAAAAGTGGTGGTATCTACTTTGCGATTCAATATTCCAATGCAAATAGAGCTTTTAAAGATGTTGCATTTAAAATGAGAGAGTCTGCACTGATCAAAAATCTTTATGATGGTGTTTTAAATCTTAATAAATTAGACTTTCAAATTCAAAAAGCAGAGCTAAGCATTGAAAATGCCAAGATTGATATTCAAAGAAAAAAAGAACAATTTGATAATGGGCTTTTAGATAGTAGCTTTTTAGATTCTGCAATTTTAAATAAAACTGCACTTTCTCATCAACTGTTAAATCTCAAAGCCTTGAAGTTTTCAACACTGAAAAGTTTTCAAAATATCAGCGATGTGGATTATAAAACTATTGATTTACCTCATTTTAAAAGTGTGAGCAAAGAGGAGTTTGTTGAAAAAAACTTAGATATTGCCAAATCAAAAGAAGAAAATGCTCAAACCAAAGAGCTTAAAAATATGACTATTTCAAACTATCTCCCAACAGTTTCACTCTATGGCGATTACAACTATAAAAATGATGAGATACAGTTTTTCAAACAGGCAAAAGAGTATAAAAACTATGGTTTACAAGTTTCTATGCCACTATTCGCCATCAATCGTGGACGTGATATAGAGATCAAAAAACTTGAATATTTAAAAAGTAAAATTGCACTTAAAGAACAGCAAGAAATGACTAAACGTGAATTTTTAAGCTTAGAAAATAGTATCAATATCTTAGAACAGAGAGTAAAGATTTCTAAAGAAGATTTGACACTTTATGACGGTCTGGTAAATAGCGCAAAAGATGGATTGAGTGCCGGAGAAAAAACTATAGACGATGTTAAAACACTTGAAAATTCTAAAAGTATCGCAGCGTATGATGCGAAGATTTATGATATCGACAGGCAACTTGAAATTTTAAAACTTTATGAAAAGATGCGTGATGCAATTTAGTACATATATGACTCAGTGGCTTTATGGTGAAGATGCTTACTATTCAAAATATCGTGAAATTGGAAAAGGTGGGGATTTTTATACTGCTGTAAGTTCAAGTATGTTTTTTGGTGGAAGTATCGCAAATCGTTTGATCCACTCCATAGATGAAGGCTTTTTAGATGAACATTGTGCGATAGTTGAAATCGGTGCACATCAAGGTTATATGCTTGCAGATATCATACAGTTTATCTACACGCTACGTCCTACACTTTTAGAGACTTTGGAGTTTGTAATCATTGAACCACACCCCGAAAATGTAAAAGCACAACTGCAATACTTTAAAGAGTCGTTTGGTGATTTAGTCAAATTACAACATTTTGATAGTTTAGAACAAGTAAATAAAAAAAGTGCCTATGTCGTCGCAAATGAAATCTTCGATGCCTTCCCATGTGAGTTAGTAAAAGAAGATAAAATGCTCTTTATGAAAGGTCATGATCCAGAGTTTAAAGAGCAAAATAAGATGGTTAAATCTCATTGTGAAAAGTATGGTATCACAAGTGGAGAGATAGGCATGGGATACGAAGCTTTTGCTAAAAGTCTTTATGATGCTTTTGCTAAGTTTGAATTCGTCACTTTTGACTATGGAGATCGTGGAAAACGCAATGACTTTTCTCTTCGTATCTACCATGAGCATAAAACGTATCCATTTTTTGCTTTGACGGATCTTATGACAATCGAAGAGGAGAAACCAAAAGATGTTTCTATAGAATCTCTCTATAAAATTAGTGATATCACTTATGACGTCAACTTTGAACATTTGATAGATGCATTTGAGAGTGAAGGCTCAAAACTAGAGCTTTACAAAACACAGATGGCAATGCTTGTGGAGTTTGGTATGATCGCTCTTTTAGATGAACTTCAAAAAAATGTAGATGAAGAGACTTATAAAAGTGAACTCAATCGCGCAAAAGTATTGATAGATCCATCATTTATGGGTGAGCGGTTTAAGGGTGTTGTGTTTAGAAAAGATATTGAAAATAATTAAGGAGATTAAATGAGCAATTTTGAAAATGTATCAGTAGCCAGAGCGGGAAATAGTTATTTTGACGGAGCTGTAACAAGCCGTACACTTATATTTGCTGATGGAACTGTAAAAACATTAGGGATTATGCAAATTGGTGAGTATGAGTTTGGAACCAGTCAAGATGAGTTGATGGAAATTACAAGTGGTGAACTTCAAGTAAAATTACCAGATAGCAGTGTGTGGCGAACGATCAAAGGTGGAGACTCATTTGAAGTACCAGTCAATGCAAAGTTTCAAGTACGTGTCAAAGAACTTACTGATTACTGCTGTTCTTATTCGTAAGCTATGTTACTAAGGGAAGGATTGTGCCTTACCTTACTAATAACTCTATTATTTACGTATGCTTTTTATAGTGGTCAGTAACTCTTCAAATGCAGTTTTACTTGATTTTTCAACATCTTTAATTAATTCCACACTTTTTACAAAATCATTTTGCTGTACAAAAACATCTACAGCTTTTTGTAGTTTACTATGTACATTTTCATGATGTTTTGAGATATTCTTTATTTCTTGTGTTTTATTTGCAAGCTCATTTTTAACTTCTAGAGCAAACCATTTTCCAAATCGGCAGCTATTATGATCTTGAATCGTTACTTTTTCGTGTTGTAAAATTGCTTTATATGATAAAAGTTTTAATGCAATATGATCAATTTTTCCATTGGCAACATTAATTTCACGTGTAATATTAGAAGAGTTGTTTACAACTTTTTGTGCATTTTTACTAATCTCACCAAGGCTACCATTGAGATGTTCAACACGATTGCTAATTGATTCAGTTTGTGTACTGAAAGTATCGCTAATTTCATTAAGATAGTTAGCATTTTGTTTAAGACCACTGATGTTAATTTCTACTTCTTGTGTTGCTTTTTGAGTTCGTTCAGCTAATTTTCTTACTTCATCAGCAACAACGGCAAACCCACGACCATGCTCACCAGCTCTAGCTGCTTCAATAGCTGCATTGAGTGCCAATAGATTTGTTTGATCAGAAATATCTTTAATAAGGTTGATAATATTAGCGATTGAAATTACACTATCATTTAGAGATGTAGAGTGCTCGCGTAGTTCTACAGTGTATTGTTGAATATTTTCAGCTGAAGAGGTTACTTCTTCAGTCTGTCCTAATGCATTACCTATTTGATCAAAAGTTTGAATATTAAGTTGATTTACCTCTTCAAGGCTAACAAGATTTTCTTCAATATTAAGTTGTAAAAAACGTGTCCCGTCTTCATAACTATTTATTAAAGTTTTGATAAGATCTTGGTTAGACTCTTCTTCACTTTTTAGATTATCACTCTCATTTTTTTGCCTTTGTATCTGTGCTTCAAGCTGTTTAATTTGATCTTTAAGTCCACTATTTTCTTGCTTTACATTTTCTAATTCTTGTTTTTCTTGTAGGGGGATACTTTTCTTTATTTTAAACATTTTTTCTCCTGAAATTACAATATCTTATAGTGTATATCGGAATAATTGAAAATATTTTTATCTCCTATGTTACAATTAAAATATAGGAGATAAAATGAACCATTTTGATAATCTTACGACATCTAAAGAAAAGAACTATTCACAAATGATTCGTTGGGGTATGATCGGTTGTGGAGTTGTAACTGAGTTTAAAAGTGCCCCTGCTTATCAAAAGACTGACGGTTTTTCACTGGATGCAGTTATGAGTCGCAACTTTAAAAATGCACAAGCCTATGCCAAGCGTTTTGGGATTTCTAAAGTATACGAAAGTGCAGATGCCTTGGTCAATGATAGTGAAATTGATGCAATTTACATCGCTATACCTCCAGATAGTCATAAAGAGTATGCTCTAAAAGTTGCACATTCTGGAAAAATTTGTTGTATCGAAAAACCTATGGCACCTTCTTATGATGAGTGTGTCGAAATTTATAATGCTTTTGAGCAAAAAAGTATCCCTCTTTTTGTTGCTTACTATCGTAGAAGTCTTCCACGTTTTTTAAAAATAAAGTCTTGGATTGAAAATGGTAAAATTGGAAAAGTAAGACATGTACAATGGCAACTTCACAAACAAGTAAATGCTATTGATTTATCACAAT
>JADGDK010000157.1 GCA_016744895.1 Campylobacterales bacterium
GTGCTATACTTACGCACTATTTTTCAAGGATTTTCATGCCAAAAAGAGAAGATATTAAAAACATCTTATTGATAGGTTCAGGACCTATTGTTATCGGACAAGCCTGTGAGTTTGATTACTCTGGAACACAAGCTGCTAAAACGCTTAAAGAACTTGGATATCGTGTTATACTGATTAACTCAAATCCAGCAACTATTATGACCGATCCAGAATTTGCACATCGTACTTATGTTGAGCCAATTAATGAAGAGGTTATTTCAAGAATTATCAAAAAAGAAAACGTTGATGCAATACTGCCTACTATGGGTGGACAGACAGCACTGAATGTTGCTATGAAGATGTATGAAAAAGGTATGCTTGATGGGATTAAGATTTTAGGAGCCCATCCTGATGCCATTCATAAAGGTGAAGATAGACAAGCTTTTAAAGAAGCGATGATTAAAATTGGTATGGATTTACCTAAAAGTCGGTATGCCTATACACTAGATGAAGCAGTAGATGCAGCCCAAGAGATAGGTTTCCCACTTATTATTCGTGCTTCATTTACCCTTGCTGGTGGAGGAAGTGGTGTTGCTTACAATATAGATGAGTATAAAGAACTTGCACAACTTGGTATTGAAGCGAGTCCTATAAATGAAATTTTGATTGAAGAGTCACTTCTTGGATGGAAAGAGTATGAGATGGAAGTTATCAGAGATAGTGCTGATAACTGTATCATAGTCTGTTCTATTGAAAACTTTGATCCAATGGGTGTACATACTGGTGATAGTATTACAATCGCACCAGCACTTACGCTGACAGATAAAGAGTATCAAAACATGAGAAATGCTTCTTTTGCAATTCTTAGAGAGATTGGGGTAGATACTGGTGGAAGTAATGTTCAGTTTTCTATCAATCCAAAAGATGGCCGAATGACTGTTATTGAGATGAATCCAAGAGTAAGTCGAAGTTCAGCCCTTGCATCTAAAGCTACAGGTTATCCTATCGCAAAAGTAGCTACACTTTTAGCTGTAGGTTATACGCTTGATGAAATTACAAATGATATTACAGGAACTCCAGCTTCATTTGAACCGGTAATTGATTATATTGTGACAAAAATTCCTCGTTTTACTTTTGAAAAATTTCCAAGTGCTGATTCAACTTTGACAACTTCAATGAAGAGTGTTGGAGAAGTGATGAGTATTGGACGAACTTTTAAAGAGTCAATGCAAAAAGCACTCTGCTCTCTTGAAACAGACTTGATGGGGTTTGATCATATTGATGAAGATCTTAGCTTCATCAAAAAAGAGCTTCGTCGTCCAAATAGTGATAGGGTTCTTTATATAGCACAAGCTTTTAGAGAAGGTATGAGTGTAGAAGAAATTTTTGAGTGTTGTAAAGTTGATCAATGGTATCTCTATCAAATTGAAGAGATTATTGCATTTGAAAAAAGTATTGACGCTTCGTTACTTACTGATAAAGAGCGTTTAAGAGTTGCAAAGACCTATGGTTTTTCAGACAAAATGTTAGCATTTTTAATAGGTTGCAATGAGGAGGAAGTTTATCAATCACGAAAAGCATTGAGTGTTGCACTTGAATACAATGAAGTAGATACTTGTGCTGCTGAGTTTAAAGCACTTACTCCTTACCTCTACTCAACAACACCAATTTCTGATATAAAAAAAGATACGCCACAAGATGATGAGAAAAAAGTAATGATTATCGGTGGTGGGCCAAACAGAATTGGTCAAGGAATTGAGTTTGATTACTGTTGTGTACATGCTTCTTTTGCGTTAAATGACATGGGTGTGAAGACTATTATGTATAACTGTAATCCTGAAACAGTTTCTACAGATTATGATACCAGTGATATTCTCTATTTTGAGCCGATTGATTTTGAGAGAGTGAGAAATGTTATTGAACAAGAAAATCCAGATGGTGTGATTGTTCATTTTGGAGGTCAAACGCCACTCAAGCTTTCACAAGATTTAACGGATATCGGAGCAAAAATAATTGGAACAACTGCAGAAGTTATTGATCTTGCAGAAGATAGAGAGAAATTTTCAGAATTTATAAAATCAATTAATCTTAAGCAACCAGATAATGATACTGCTGTCACTAAAGAAGAGGCATTGAAAATTGCCAATGATATAAAATATCCTGTACTTGTTCGACCAAGTTATGTACTTGGTGGTCGCGCAATGCGTATCGTTTATAATGATGATGAGTTAAATCAATATATGAATGAAGCAGTCAGTGTGAGTAATGATTCTCCAGTACTAATTGATAAGTTTCTTGACCGTGCTATTGAAGTAGATGTAGATGCGATCAGTGATCAAAAAGAGGTTTATGTTGGTGCTATTATGCAACATATTGAAGAAGCTGGAATCCATAGTGGTGATAGTGCATGTTCACTTCCTCCAATTTCATTAAGTGCTGAAATTCAAAAAGAGATTGAGTCTAAAACTAAAGATATCGCACTGGGTCTGGATATCAAAGGACTTTTAAATATTCAATTTGCTGTTTATCGTGATGAAGTTTATATGATTGAAGTGAATCCAAGAGCAAGCCGTACGGTTCCCTTTGTAAGTAAAGCTACAGGTATTCCTTTGGCAAAAGTAGCAACGCGTGTAATGTATCAAGGAGATTTGAGAGAGGCTCTTAGTTTTTATGATAAATTTGATGTTGTTTACAGTGAAAATGGAATTTTAAAACCTAAAATTAAAGGTCATGTCTCTGTAAAAGAGGCAGTTTTCCCATTTAAAAAGCTTTCTGGTTCGGATTTAATTTTGGGTCCTGAAATGAAATCTACAGGTGAAGTTATGGGAATCAGCGATAGTTTTGCATTAAGTTTTGCTAAAAGTCAATATGCAAGTGATAATACACTTCCAACTGAGGGGACAGTATTTATCTCATTATCTGATGTAGATAAAGAATTTGCTTGTGAAATTGGTAAAATATTTGATAATATCGGATTTTCTATTGTAGCTACTGGAGGTACACATAAAGTACTTGAAGAAGCAGGAATTAAATCAGAAAAAGTATTGAAAATAAGCGAGGGAAGACCAAACGTTGAAGATAAAATTCGAAACAATAAGGTTCAACTAGTTATCAATACAAGTGATTCAAGTGCTACTAAAGATGATGCCAAACAGATACGACAGAGTGTTATAAGAGTAAATACTCCATATTTTACTACTATTGCAGCAGCACGTGCAGCAGCAGAAGCAATAAGTGCATTAAAAAGTGGTGATTCCGTTTATGAACCAAAGGCACTTCAAGACTACCTTTCGTGAGCCCTGACAAAGTCTATTTAACCCAAACGGATACTACCGTTGGGTTTTTGTCAGCTGACCCTCAAAAGCTCTCTATTGCAAAAGATAGAGATGCTAATCAACCTTTTTTAATTTGTGTTGATACCTTAAAAAAACTCCAAAAATTGACAAGAATTCCAAAAATTCATAAAAAAAAGGTTAGAAGGACTTTTAAAACTAGTTTTTTGTATCCCAATAAAAAAGCAATACGTGTGATAAAAGAGCCACATCATACTAAATTACTTAAAGAGTTTGATTTTTTATACTCCACTTCCGCAAATAAAAATAAAAAACAGTTTGAATTTAATTATGCTCATTCACAAGCTAATATTATTATAGAGGATCATCATGGTCTATATGAGGGTAAGGCATCTGCTATTTTAAAGTTGGGTAAAAAAAAGATACAGCAACTCAGATAACTTTAGTAAAAACATGGATTTTCTTAAAAATAACTATACCTTTGACACAAAAGGTAACATTAAATTATAATTTCTTTCTAATATTAATCAAAAAACATAAAAAAGTAAAAAAAACTTGTATACTGGAATAAGCCAATTTAGAAGGATTATTTTATGAAAAAGTTATTTTCAACACTATTTTTACTCGGTACACTATTAACACTAAATGCATCAAACAAAGAGTTAAACCCAGTTAATCAACAGTGGTTAGAGGATTTAAAAGTATTAGTAAGTCTTAGTGATAAAAGAATAGATTATCTTAGTGGAATAGATAAAAATTCAAATGGTGTACGTGATGATGTAGAACGTTATATTTTGAGTAAATATATGGATGACCCATTTCAAAGGGATATGTTCTTCAAAGCAGCAAAGAAGATTCAAAAGATTATAGCTTTACCATTAAATGGTGTTATTGATGAGCATATTAAGCTTGATCGTGAACTTTTAGAGGTTTATACTTGTAGAGATTATATTTTATATAGAAATGAGAGTGAAAATATAGAAGATGAGCTTTTAAATAAGACACTTTTTAAAGGTAAAGTATTAAACACACCTCAAAGATTAAAAGCTTATATAGAACATAAAAAAATTCTTCCATCGAATTTTGATGAACTTACAGATAAAGAGTTGATTGCAGATAAAAAGAGTTGTTTGGCACTATATCATTCCTATCAGAATTTAGATGAACAGAGTACTACACTTATAATAAAGTAGGATAATTATATACTGTATAGATGAAAAACATAGTGGTATATGGTGACATTCATGGTTGCCTTGATGAATTTAAAAGATTACGAAAAAAGGTTGATTTACAACCTGATGATTTAGAAATTTCAGTAGGAGACTTTCTAAATAAAGGTCCCTACTCTCTCAATACTTTACACTACTTGTTGGATAATGATATCTTCTCGATCATGGGGAACAATGAAGCAAAAATTATTAAATTATACAAAAGATACCTCCAAGAGGGGTCACAATATCTTAAAACTTTAAGACCTCATGAAAAAGATACCATTTCAAAAATTACAAAAAATGAACTTAAATATTTAGAATCATTACCCTATTTTCTAAAAATTTCTAACCTTACAGTGGTGCAT
>JADGDK010000158.1 GCA_016744895.1 Campylobacterales bacterium
GAGCCAATACTTAGCACTTTCATTTTCACCTATCCAAATACCTATAATTTCTTTTTTACCTTCAAGTGTAACACCTAGCATTATATATGCAGCTATATTTTTAACAACCCTGTCAACTCTTATCTTTAAAACTGTTGCATCCATAAAAATAATAGGATATATCTCATCAAGTGGACGGTTCTGCCATTCATTGGCTTTTTCCATAATCTTAGAAGTGATATTTGAGATAGTTTGTTCTGAAAGTTCATAACCATATAAATCATCAAGGTGATGTTGTATATCTCTTACACTCATACCTTTGGTATACAGTGAAAGAATTAAATCTTCACTCCCATCTAAAAGTACTTCTCTCTTTTTTACTAGTTGTGGTTGAAAACTAGAATCTCTATCTCTAGGGATAGATACATCAAATTTACCATACTTTGATTTGATAGTTTTATCGTTGTAGCCATTACGAGCATTAGAAGTATTTGACTCTTGATGTTTATCGTAGCCCAAATGTGAATTTAGTTCTTCTTGTGATGCAGTTTGTATTACTTCTTTGAGTATACTTTTAAACTCATTTGTTATGTCATCCAGAGATGTTAACTCTCAAGATTGTATTTGTTTTTTTAACTCTTCGTGGTTTATTAAGCTCATGTGTAAATCCTTATCAATAATTCACATGATTAGTTTATCAAATGAATCTACTTTTTAGGGTTTACACAGTTAGATTTACACTCTCAGTTGAAATGAATTATTTTATTGCACAATCCAAGGTTCAGTTGTTCTTGAAAATGAGACAATACCTGAACTATTTTTATCGATGTTGATTATAAAATCTATCTCTGGATCATTGTCAGCTTTATTAAAGTCTTTAATTGTAACCCTATAATATGTGTTTGCATATTTGTCTTTAAATTGTATTTTAACATCTTTCAAACAATAACAGGTCTGTTCCGCTTTTAAAGGGTAATAAATATCTAATCCACAATTATTATTAATATTAACATTAGAGTTATCTGTAACATTACAAGCAAATGCGGCATTGTAATGATTCAGAATAATTATTTTTTGAGAATAATCTACCTCATATGATACATAAGTTTTATTATTCTCAAAACTATTTTCTGTATCATTTCTATCTGTAAATCCTCCACAATCACTATAATCTAAAACTTTTTTATCTATAATATATTTAGTACAGCTATCCCCACTTCCACCACATCCATAAATCAATATTCCGACTATTAAAAATATTAACTTCATTATAATTTTTTTAATAGTACTTCCTTCTCTTACGAGTTTTATGAGTAAATCTTATTGGATAGAAGCCCAAGGCTCAGTTGTTCTTGCAAATGAGACAATGCCTGAATTGTTTTTATCAACATTTACTTTAAAGTTTATTTTTGGATCACTTTCAGATTTTGCATAATCTTCAATACTAATTTCATACTCTTTCTTTGTTTCTCTAAGAGAGATAATAATTTCAACATCTTTAACACAATAGCATGTACAATATGCCATGGGTTCGAATTTTATATAGAAATAATCTGCCTGTATAAAATCTAAATTAGATGTATTACATCCAATTGCAGCATTGTAGTATATTAAATTAATTTCTTTTTGCTCATTGTTGATACTATAAGCTACATAAACTTTATCCTTTTTATTTTCTATATTTGTATTGTTTCTATCTACGAACCCACTACATGTGCTAAGCGATTTAACTTTTGCATCTTCAACACAATTTGAGCAAGTTGCACTACCGCAACCATAGAACAATATCACAATTACAAAAATAGTTAAACTAGACATAATATTTTTCATACGATAATTCCTCTTTATTTCATCTAAAGAGACTTATATGGTTGGTAAGTCTCTTAATTTACTTATTTTTTATTAAGTTTTTCAAGTGATATCTTATTTTCATAATCTTTTACACCTTGTGTTTCTATAGGTTTGTCATTTTTTATATTTTCAACCTTAGGTTTATCTGATTTTATCGACTTTGAAATACCAATAGATTGTTTTAAAATTTCCTCTTTACCGTCTAATCTATCTACATACGATAGTTTTGATTTTTTATCATGCGATGGTGCATTAATATTATCAAATTTTGGCTCACTATTATGCATTATTGCTGGTATTAGCTGCTTTGTTTCTAAATCAACTATCCAACCAAGCATAACACCATTTACCACAAGATGTTTAGTCTCAATTTCCTGTTTTTCTGAAAGTCTTTTTTCAACAATTTTTTTGATTTCTTTCTCTGATAACTTTTCTGTTAAAAAATCTATATCAGCAATAGATACAGGAGACCAATTCCTTAAATCATATGAGATAATTTTCTCTGTTAAAGCATCAATTTCAATTGAACCTGTTGAATTAAAGACAGGTAAGTTTAAAACTTTTCTACCTATTCTAACTAAATATGAATATGTTTTTAAATTTACTTCAGATTTTATTCTACCATTTTTATCTTTTTCTTGATCTGCACCATACTCCTCTCCTACAACAAGCACTTTAAACTCTTCATTTTTATCAACTAAGTATGAAAAGTTATCATTTAAAAAAATTAATGCTATTTGCTTAGGAATTTCTATTTTTTGATCTCTATCTATCCCTTTTGTTTTGTAATCTTTCTTTTTTTTATAGATAAAAACATTGTTCTTATCTATGCTGGCAGAAGGAAACTGCTTTTTAATTGTTGATTTGCTAATTTGTAATATTTTATTTTTATTACCTATATCATTGTTTCTATTGTAAGAGTTTATTGTATCAATTAACTTTTGTTTTTGTTGCACTATTGTTTTTATATCTTTTTGTGCATTATCTGAAAATTTAATTGAAACAGCCAATAAATTACTAACTAATATCGATGACATTATTAAAATTTTTATTGTTTTCATTGTTTTCCTTTTAGTACCAATAGTGGTATTTTCTCCAACCGAAATAATAGTTACTATCGCCTATTTTATAATCAGTTGATTTAAAATCATTTATTGTCTCATCTTGCTGTGGAACAATATGAATTGAACTTATCTCACCTAAATCTACATCAGGATACCATAACCAATGCTCAACCTTATCAGTTGCTTTGCGATATGCACCTTTCCAAGAATCCCATATTGAATCCCCACTATCTAAATTATTTGCATATTGCTCGGCATGATACATCCAAGATTTACGATTATATACACCTGTATGATCATATTGCAATGTATGATAACCAACGACTATATGAAGACCGTCAAAAAAGCCTTTAATTAAATTTCCATTATTATAATAACTTCTCCAACCAAATGTATCGAGCCAGCCCCAACTACTTTCACTCCCTATTTCAACTACTTCGCAAGATAAAAAAGATATATATTCCAAATCACCACTTTTACTATTTGTTCTATGTCCACTTCCTGATCGTCCTTCTGGACTAGTAAAATCAATAGACGAAGTATTCCAATTTGTTTCATCATAATCATCATCACTAATAGTTCCAGTACCCCCATGTCCATGATACCATACCAAATCAACACCATCAGATCCCCACTCATCATCAAGTCTGTTATTCAAAAAATTCCATCTCTCTGTGGCAATAACATTTTCATGATTATAGTCACCTGTTTCAAATTCACTTATAAATTCATTACCAGATTGAGGAAATCTACTTTGTGGTCCTCCACAATATGCACGAAACTCCAAATGATCATCTTTTGTATATCTTACATTTGCAGTACCCTCATTAGATGATGAATATGCTCCAACGATAAAATAAGATGGTTTTTCAGCTGCAATAACAGAAGATGCTAAACCACCACCTCCGTCATCATCATATCCAATTAAATTTCCACTAGAATTTAAAAGCAATACATAGGTATCTCCTACTAAATCAGTAGTTCTAAATCTTGTTTCAGCATCATATGAACCAACATATACTTTTGTTCCAGCAAATTCCACATCTGAATATACTTGATATCCATTTTTATATAAATCACAAGTTGAAGATGCATTAGAGCTATAAGATCTAACAAAAACTTTGTAAGTTCCAGCTTGCAAATAACTAGTAATCTTGGAGTGATATCCAGCACCACCATCATCATTTTTAGTAATTTGTCTATTTTCTGTATCACTCCATAGATACATATAAGTATCACCATTAGAATCTTTTGTTTCTAATGTAACTGTTTGGGCAGTTGAAATAGAAAAAGAATAATGAATTATTTTTTGAAAGCTATAATTACCAATAACATGTTCGGTTTCATTCGTATATCTATCCCATGACATCAATGAGCTAAAAGATAAAAACAAAACAGATACAATCACTAAAATATTTCTCATAATTGTTCCTCCTCATAGTTTCTTACTCTATATTTTCTATAACTAAAATATTTGATTTGCATAAAATCTCCTTGTATTAGTTTTACATGAAGTTAAAAATACCAGTATTTCTATATGATATTAAACAGATTTTCATAATTTAAATTTCAATAAATTACTTTAGAAAATTTAAATTATTCATAAAATTTAAATAAAACTGAATAATTGTATTTATTTTTCAAGTCTAACAGGAAGAAACTTAAATATAAATTAAAATGAAATTCGTTATCAATAAGAATCAAATTTAAGCACAAAGAATAAACAAAGGTAAATAAAAAGAAGGAGATATGTAAAGGCAAGGTAAAAATAACAACGAATCCGGCAGCGACCTACATTCCCACAACAGTAAGCTGCAGTATTATCGGCGATGAGGGTCTTAGCTTCTTGGTTCGA
>JADGDK010000159.1 GCA_016744895.1 Campylobacterales bacterium
ACTATAAAACTCCAAATGAAGTTTATTATCAAGCAGTGAATAATTTAGATTCTAAAGGAGCAAAACTCTTACAGCAGGTATCGTAAGTCGGTGGAATTAAAAAATCTGATTTACTGGTCTGAAAAAAAGGGAGCATTATAATCAAACATTGTTTGCAATTCTAGATATATTAACTCTAAAACTTTGGCATGCATTAAAATTCTCTCAAAATGACCGTCTCTTTGATATTGGTATAACTCTTTGGCAATAAAAGCAGCTTCTATACCTGTCTGTTTATTTTTTAAATTTTTAGCACAATGTTGCTGATTAAGCAATTCTAAGAGTGCTTGGTGCTGATAAGTTTTAGGAAAATTTTGTGTTAAAAATTCTTTCTTGATCACAATATTTAAACTTTTAAGTACTCCAGAAGATAAGCTATCTGTTCCTACTTCTTGGTTAAAAATACTCATATTTGTAAAATTATTTTTAGACTTGACCTTATAATCTGAAACAACACTCTGATACTCCATATCTCCTTGAAAATAAAAAGTAAGAAAAAGACCATTAATCGTTGAATCGGTGTCAGCTTTGATATTTTGATTCAAATGCAAATCATTTTTCATGACAAAAATATTTTCATCAATTTTCATCTCTGTCATCTGTGAATGTCCCCACTCATCTGGAAGTGTTGATGTTTTTGTATGTTGATTACAGTTTTGTTCATATAAAAACTTCTGAAAACGATAATGATCATTTTGCGACATGAAAATCCTTTATGCGTTAAAAAAAATACTGAGATCTTTTTTTTTATGTTGATATTGACATCAGAAATCATTATACTTTTTTTCTATAAAAATTTAAAAGGACATATATGCAAAAGATAAATCACCTTGCTATATCGATATGTGCAACTACTGCATTGCTCATACCACTATCAGCACAAGAGACAGCGAACTTAGAAATCATCACCGTATCAGCACAAAAAAGTGAAGAGAATATTCAGGATGTGCCCATTAATATTACGATGTTTGATACAGTAGATATTACGGATAAAAATATTGAGAATGTTTCTGATTTGGGTGCATATACGCCCAATTTACTCATGTTCTCTTATGGCGGAGATAGACAAATTGTACCTTCTTTAAGAGGGATTTTTTCAGACATTGAAGCGAGAACTGTCCCTGCTGGTGTCTATATTGATGGCGTACCTATTTTAGATGGTTGGGCTATGAATGAGAGTTTAGATGATATAGAGCGTATTGAAGTCTTAAAAGGCCCTCAAGGTACACTATATGGTAAAAATACAGAAACAGGTGTTATCAATATATATACCACACAACCTTCTAATGAAAGTATACGTCAATTAGGTTTAACAATTGGTAGTGATCAAAAAAAGAAATTATCACTGAAACTAAGTGGCCCGATAGTAGAAGATAAATTTTTTGCGGCACTTAGTGTTAAGCATGATGAAAAAGAGGGGTTCATAAAAGATAAAGATACAGGTAAGAGAATTGATGATAGAGCACAAAATGCAGCAAAACTAACCCTACGTGCTACACCCAATGAAAATTTGGAAATCTCATTGATCAACTCCTATCTTAAATTTGATGATGGAGGACAACGTATCAGTTATATCAATCAAACTCAAAGGGATATTGCTACGGATATAGATAACTTTGACAAATCAAAAGTAATGAACAGTGCGTTAAAAATCAAATACGATATTAATCCAAATTCATTTATTGAGTCTGTTACAACAAGAAGATATATAGAAAATGATACTGCTATTGATTGGGATTTTACGAATGACCCACAAAATCCATGGACGTTTCACATCTATAGTGATGAGACGATAGAATCATTGGCACAAGAGCTTAGATATAACCATGTGTTCTTGGAAGATAGACTCAATATTTTGCTGGGTCTATATGCAGACACAAAAGAGGATAAGTTCTATTATACGCAAGAGACAGCAGGTGGGATTACAGAAAAAAAAATAGATTTAGATGACAACTCGGTAGGTCTTTTTACACATGTAACATATAAAATTAATCCAAATCTTACCTTTATGACTGGACTTAGATATGACAAAGAGAAAAAAGAGTATCAACAAAAAAGTAAAGATATTGATACGAGTGAAAGCTACACTGAACTCTCTCCAAAAATATCTTTACAGTACAAAGTTGATGAGCATAAAATGTTCTATTCTACTATCTCAAAAGGGTATCGAGCTGGTGGATTTAACTACCTTGCACCCAATAATCATGAGAATATTGCTTTTGACAAAGAGACACTGTGGTCTTATGAAGTTGGTGCAAAACTCATGTTGCTTGAAAACCTAAATATCAACACTTCAATCTACTTTATGGATATTGATAACATGCAAGTTAGTAACTCTGTTTCTCCTACTGAAGAGTATATCGCAAATGTTGCAAAAGCGCATTCAACTGGATTAGAGATTGAAGCACAGCTTCAGATGACGGACACACTTACTTCCTTTGTAGCACTAGGACTTAATGAAACAAAATTTGATAAGTTTCAAGATGACAAAAAGGACTATAAAGACAATACCAATCCCTTTGCACCTAAATATAATTATAACCTAGGCGTACAGTATAGGGATATGCAAGGGTATTATGGGAGAGTTGATGCCAATGGATATGGAAAAATGTACTTTGATAAAGAGAATAATCATGTAAAAAAAGCGTATACACTTGTCAATGCAAAAGTAGGTTATGAGAGAGAAAATTATGATATTTACCTACGTGTACAAAATATATTTGATAAAAATCATGATTCTAAAGGATACTATGGTGGTAACTACACCATCTATGAAGAACCTAGAGAAATCAGTCTTACCATGACATATCGGTTTTAATCTTACAACAAATAGGGTAGGTTACCCTATTTGTTGTATCCTATTATGCAATTTGATTGCATGACTAATAAACTAAAACCTATAGACTAACTGTACACCCAACTCTCTCTGCTCAGAATAGATATGATACGCACCACCCCAGATACCTTCCATATCATAGTTTGTATCAAAAAGGTTTTTTGCATATAAATAAATATCATATGCTTCGCTCTCATAACCTACTTTTGCATTTACTACCTCATAAGCATCTCTTTTATATTTATTTTGCGTATCAAGATACATATCTCCATATCCACTTATATCTGCACTAGCATAGTATCCATTATCTGCTCTGTACAAACCTCCAGCATTAAAGCTATATTTTGGTGCATACATGGTAGTTTTACCGCTATAGTCTTGTGTACCATCATGATATTTATCGAAAGTAGCATCATTGTAAGATACTCCTGTAAAGAGACTAAGTGAATTTGTAGCTTGAAAGCTTAAAGAGGCTTCAAGACCTTGCGAAGTAGCTTCTGCTGCATTGGTTTTCATCACATTTGCTCCGCCATCGGTATAAAAGTCAACTTGCATATCTTTTATATCCATATAATATGCGGCAATAGTATAAGCTAACCTATCATTCCAAGTTGAACCTTTTAATCCTACTTCATAAGAGTATAATGTCTCTTTGTCATAAGTTTTTGAGTAACCAGGTGAAGCATAAGCATTAAAACCACCTGCTCGATACCCTTTTGAGATAGTGACATAGCTCATCATGTCATCTTTTATATCATACGTTAAACCAATCTTTGGAGAGACTTCACTGTCATCATTATCAATCGTTTGTGTTGTGTCTTTATAGGTTTGATTCACTTTGTCATATCTTAGCCCTGTAAGTACAGATAATTTATCGTTGATATCATAAGTCAGATGAGAAAACACGCCTAGAGAGGTATTCTCTAACACTTCTTTTATATTTTTAGATCCCCACCAAGCATCTCTATCTCTGTCGATATTTATATCTCCCTTTTCTAAAAATAGACCCGAAACAATTTGAAAATCTTTATTTTTAAAATTTAATTTTACCTCTTGGGATAATGTCTTAAATGCTGAATTTGTTGTTATATGAAACTTTTTTGAAGCATCACTAGTATAGTCAAAATCATTTTGACTGATATCCTCATATTTTCTATGTGCAGTGGTAGAGTAGAGTGACCATTTGTCATTTAGGGTATAAGCTATATTCAGAGCATTTAATAAAACCCCTTGTTTAGAATAAGTCTCTAAATCGCTGCTCACTTCTCTATTATTTGCCTTGGTAAGTCCGATACTTGTACCGCCATTATCAAACTTTACTTTTGAGGAGATAAAAGAGAGTTCCAAATCATCACTAGGGGTCCATCTTAGGTTGACTTTACCATAGTTATGTTTTTTATCATCTTCTATTTTATTTTTGCTGATATTTTGAATCAGACCATCTTTTTCATGGTGTTTAGCTGATATACCTATATAAAACTTATCTTTGACAATTGGACCACTTGCTGAAAACGATAGTTCTTTTTTTTGCTCAGAACCAAAAATACCTGTTATCTTTCCTTTTGTTTCGTTGTTTGGTTTCTTGGTAATAACCTTAATGACACCAACTTCAGAATTTTTACCATAGAGTGTACCTTGTGGTCCTTTTAATACTTCTACTCTTTCAATATCCATCAAAGTTTCATCAAAACCCGTTCCATCAGTAATAGGTATGCCATCTATATAC